>NZ_JBKGVE010000005.1:0-144473 GCF_046462495.1 Aquirhabdus sp.
CCGTGACCACGATAGGTACGGGTTGGCGCGAATTCGCCGAGTTTGTGTCCAACCATTTGCTCGGAAACAATTACCGGCACGTGGTTGCGACCATTGTGAACTGACAGAGTCAGTCCGACCATATCGGGCAGGATCATCGAACGACGCGACCAAGTCTTGATCGGTTTGCGCGTATTGCTTGCCACAGCCGCTTCGACTTTGGCGAGCAAATGTGCATCGACGAACGGGCCTTTTTTCAGGGAACGAGGCATTGTCAGATTCCTTTACTTGACGCGACGATCGCGAACGATCATTTTGGTCGTACGTTTATTGCTGCGAGTTTTGTAACCTTTGGCTTTTTGGCCCCAAGGACTAACTGGCTGCATACCTTTGTTGCGACCCTCACCACCACCGTGCGGATGGTCTACTGGGTTCATCGCCATACCGCGAACGGTTGGACGAATACCACGCCAGCGACTAGCACCAGCTTTACCCAGTGAGCGCAGGTTGTTTTCACTATTAGAAACTTCACCCAACACTGCACGACATTCAATGTGAATCTTACGAGTTTCACCTGAACGTAAACGCACGATTGCATAACTACCATCACGACCCAGCAACTGTACAGAAGTACCTGCTGAACGCGCAATTTGAGCACCTTTACCGATTTTCAGTTCAAGGCAATGCATGGTCGAACCGAGTGGCATATTACGCAATGGCAAGCAGTTACCTGGACGAATCGGCGCATCATCACCCGACTGTACGCTGTCACCAGCATTCAGACCTTTAGGAGCGATGATATAGCGACGTTCACCATCAGCATACTTCAGCAATGCGATATGAGCCGTACGGTTTGGATCGTATTCGATATGTTCAACAACAGCTGGAATACCATCTTTAGTACGTTTGAAATCGATCAAACGATACAGTTGCTTGTGTCCACCACCGATATGACGGGTAGTGATACGACCAGCACTATTACGACCACCAGTTTTTTGCTTGTTTTCTGTCAAAGGTGCGTAAGGACGACCTTTATGCAGATGAGAATGTACAACCTTCTCAACAAAGCGACGTCCTGGGGAAGTCGGTTTACATTTTACAATAGCCATAATCTCTCGTCCTTATTCCGCTGCAGTTTCGGCGGATTCGCCCAAGTCAGCCAATTGAACATCTTGACCAGCTTTCAGGGTGACGTAAGCTTTTTTGGTGTCAGAACGACGACCAATGGTTTTACCAAAGCGCTTGCTTTTGCCTTTAGTATTCAAGGTATTAACCTTTTCAACTTCGACTTGAAACAAGAGCTCAATCGCTTTTTTGATTTCGAGCTTAGTAGCAGTCGGTGCAACTTTAAACACCTGCACACCTTGCTCACCTAAGTTCTGCGCTTTTTCAGAATAAACTGGTCCGAGCAGGACTTGATATAAACGTTCGTTGTTCATCCCAGTTCCACCTCTAGTTTCTTAGCGGCTTGAACTGACATGATTACTTTTTCGTATGCAATCAGACTTACTGGATCAACTGCTTGCGTGTCGATAACTTCGACATGCGGCAAGTTACGTGCAGCAAGATACAGATTCTCATCAAGAGAGTCAGTCACAATCAGTGCTTTGGTGGCATTTAAGCCTTGAAGCTGAGCCAAGAGATCTTTAGTTTTTGGAGAAGCGACATTAATCTCTTCAACCAACACTAAGCGATCCTGACGAACCAGTTCAGCCAGAATACACTGCATCGCACCGCGATACATTTTACGGTTAACTTTTTGGCTCCAATCTTGTGGAGTAGCCGCAAAAGTCTTACCACCACCACGCCAAATCGGGCTACGAATAGAACCAGCACGTGCGCGACCAGTACCTTTTTGTTTAAAAGGTTTCTTGCCACCACCGCGTACATCGCCACGGCTCAACTGGGCTTTACTGCCCTGACGACCGCCTGCGAGGTAAGCCACTACGACCTGATGGACGAGGGCTTCGTTAAATTCGCGACCAAAGGCGACTTCGGACAGCTCTACAGCTGCGCCACTTACAGTCGTTAGATTCACGCTACATTCCCCTTGGCTTTGATCGAAGGACGAACAATCACGTCGCCACCGATAGAACCAGGCACAGCACCTTTAACCACAAGAATAGAATTCTCTAGGTCAATCGATACCACCTCAAGACCTTGCACGGTGACTTGTTCGTCGCCCATGTGCCCAGCCATCTTCTTACCCTTGAACACACGACCTGGTGTCTGGTTTTGACCAGTTGAACCATGTACACGATGTGAAACAGAGTTACCATGCGTGGCATCTTGAGTAGCAAAGTTGTGACGTTTAACACCACCTTGAAACCCTTTACCCTTGCTTTGACCCGTTACATCAATCTCTTGACCGATAGTAAACAGATCAACACCGATCGCACCGCCAACTTCGCGGCCATTCAGATCAGCTTCACTTGCACGGAATTCCCAAACACCACGACCCGCTGCCACACCCGCTTTCGCAAAGTGACCCTTCATCGCTGAAGTAACACGTGATTCGCGGCGCACACCTGTGGTCACCTGAATAGCTTGATAGCCATCAGTATCCAAGGTTTTAATCTGAGTGATGCGGTTTGGATCAACCTCAATCACCGTCACCGGCACGGAGATGCCAGCGTCTGTAAATACACGGGTCATCCCGCATTTACGACCGACTAGACCAATAGCCATTTGCCTTTAACCTCTTGTTGTACAAAAGACTTTGCATCGCTGCACAAGCCTTTTGATTCCCATTAACCTAAAGCGATCTGAACATCCACACCAGCAGCCAAGTCCAATTTCATTAACGCATCGACAGTTTTGTCGGTAGGCGAAACGATATCAACAAGGCGTTTATGGGTACGGATTTCGTACTGATCGCGAGCGTCTTTATTGACGTGTGGCGAGGTCAGAACATCAAAACGCTCAATGCGCGTAGGCATTGGAATCGGACCCACCACTTGCGCACCAGTGCGCTTGGCGGTCTCGACGATCTCCTGAGCCGACTGATCAATCAAACGATGATCGAATGATTTCAGACGGATACGGATTCTTTGGTTAGCCATAACATCACTTCCAAACCAAAAATCAAATAAAGAACTAGTCCTTGCCCGCCCAATCCGAAGATAAGCAGCAAAGACGATAAATTCACCAGTGTCGAGAACGATGCCTCAACTGTTGACTTACTACTTAACGAACGCAGTAAGCCCTAAAAACGTGTTGCATTCTAATCAGAGAACGCCCACATAGCAAGCCCATTGATCAAATATTTTCCAGTTTTCGCAAAATAGTTTATCCGATTTGCTATATATAAGGAGAGTCTCTTAAAACGAAGTCTAATGCGCGCTCTAAAAGCTGATTCGGCGCCTCAAAATCTGCTGCAGGCACTGCTGCCATTTGTGCTGCAGTCTGTATATAAATATCAGCCGCACTACCACCGCCTAATTCCTGATAGCCGACATCGGCAAGGAATAACTGCATATTTTGCGGCGTACTTTCTGGATGAAACTGGAAGCCCAAAACATAGCGTCCGTATTGAAAGGCCTGATGGGCACATGCTGCACTTTCAGCCAACAAAATCGCTTGATCGGGTAAATCGAAGGTATCTTCATGCCAATTTAAAGGTCGCAGCTCTTTTGGAAATTTGAAATGATCCTCGCCTACCCCGTTATCTACTAAACCCCAAACGGGCCACCAGCCAATTTCTTTGACACTATTCTTCTTCACTAGCGCACCAAGGCTACTCGCAATCAGTTGGGCACCTAGACATAAGCCCACAAGAGGTTTACCTTGATCTATATAGCTTCGAATCCACTTTTTTTCTGCAATGAGCCAAGGATAGATATCTTCATCATTCACACTCATCTCCCCCCCCATAATAATCAATAGATCGACATCATCTACTGCGGGGAGAACAATTTCGGACTCACCTTTTTCCAGCTTAAAAAAAGCCGTCGTTGTCACTTGCGCATGATGTTTTGCAAGCCAAACTGCTGGGCTACCCAATCCTTCACCTTCAATATGCTGAAAATAATGCACCCGCAATGCTTGACTGACCATCCGACTCTCCCAGTTGTTAAGACCTTATCACCTACAACCGACTTTAATTGATTAGACTAAGCAAGTGCCATGATCCCATTTTAATGTAAAGAAAATCGCGCCGTACGCAAACTCGATACCCGTTTCCCCGTACAATAACGACCTTAACAATAACTTTCCAGATGGTTCTTTTGTTTGTCTACTTCATTTAATACCGACTTGCCGCAAAGTAAAAGCCCCTTCAAAATCGAAGTCCGCACTTTAGTTACCCTCATGTTGCCTATTTTGCTCACGCAGGTTGCTCAAGCAGGCTTTGGCTTGATTGACACTATAATGGCAGGACGCGTCTCTGCTGGTGATTTGGCATCCGTCGCACTGGGTGTTGGATTCTGGTTGCCTATATTTCTGCTCATCGGTGGTATTCTTCAAGCAACCACTCCATTGGTAGCACAGGCTTTCGGCGCTAGAATTTTCGACTCAAACTCATTGCATAAAATTCCTCAAATCACTCGCCAATCACTTTGGCTTGCCTTGCTGCTCGGTTTAGTCGGGCTCTTACTTCTACAACTTGCGCCTCTTATGTTTCAATTTCTAGAAGTCCCACTCATATTACAGGCCAAAACACGACTCTTCATCATGGGTGTTTCGCTCGGTCTGCCCGCAGTCGCATTCTATACCGCGCTACGTTGCTATACAGAAGCCTTAGGCAAACCTCGGCCAGTGACGGTCATTAGTCTATGCGGACTTGCACTTGCAGTTCCACTTAACTATTTATTCATCTATGGTTTCCATATCGGCAGTTTAACGGTGCCAGCCCTTGGTGGCGCAGGCTGTGGATTTGCAACGGCAATCCTGCAATGGCTCATGCTCATCACGCTTGTGACTTATTTATCACTCGCCAAACACTATCGCGCTTTCCGTGTTTTTGAGCACTTTGAAGGACCTGATAAGGCACTCATCTTACGCATTGTCCGCTTAGGATTCCCCATTGGTATTGCTATCTTCTTTGAAGTCACATTATTTAGCCTTGCCGCTTTAGTCGTCAGTCCTTTTGGTGAGACTGTCATCGCAGCACACCAAGTTGCGCTTTCGGCTACCTCGCAACTGTTTATGATTCCATTATCTTTAGCGATTGCCGTCACTATTCGAATGGGCCAGCTCTATGGTCAACGCGACGTGTCCGGAATGCGTCGTTTGCGTAAAGTTGGATTAACACTCGGAACAGGTCTCGCTATTTTCACGATGATCCTGATTGCAATTTTCCGTCACGATATCGCTGTCTTATATAGCAATGATCTAAAGGTTCAGGCACTGGCTGCGACGCTGCTACTTTTCGCTATGGCTTATCAATTGGTAGATTCTTGGCAAGTCACGACTGCGGCTTGTTTACGCGGCATGCAAGACACCAAAGTCACGATGTGGATCACCTTCTTTGCTTATTGGGTGGTTGCCTTCCCAACGGGAATATTCCTCTCTCGTGGACTTAAAATGGGTGCTCAAGGATTTTGGTTTGGTTTGCTAATCGGTCTTGCTGTCGCTGCCGTCCTTTTATTATTACGCCTACGCAAACGTGAAAAGCGTGTTGCAATCAAATTTTCACAAATCTAAAATCCCCCTTAAATGCAACCTGCATAAGTGCATCAATCATCATTGATGCACTTATGCCCTATCTAATGCCTCCATCCTAATTACATCCTTTTACATGTGCATAAAAGGAATACTGCCAAGCGTACACGCGATACACATTGCCAAATGAGCATAAAAGGAATACTGCCAAGCGTACACGCGATACACATTGCCAAATGAGCATAAAGCGTGACATTCTTACGCTTAATTGCAAGAACACATAAGCGATTCGAGGATTTATCCTTGAGCGTACTTTTCATTTTGATTATCTAAATAAAAACCACATGAAAGGAACCTAACGTGTCTGATCGTCCATCCAGTTCATCGGGACGCCGCTTCCTTAAGCTTGCGGGCATGACTGCCAGTATTGCAGGGAAAGCCGTCTCAAACTCTATTAAATCGATCAATAGCAGCGAAGAAGAAAAAAGCGCGGCGCGTAGTGAGCTGTTTGAGAAAATTGGCGCGCAAATTGCGGAGACTTTAGGTGAAATGAAGGGTGCCGCAATGAAGGTGGGACAAATTGCATCCCAGTATCAGGACTTATTCCCGCCTGAAATCGCCAAGGCACTTGCCAAATTACAGCGTCAAGCACCTGCGGTCGCCTTCTCTGTCATTAAGGGACAAATTGAACGCGAATTAGGCAAGCCTATCGGCGAGATATTCCAAAGCTTTGAAGAAAAGTCCTTTGCCTCAGCGTCTATTGGTCAAGTCCATCGTGCAGTGCTTCCCAATGGACAAGCGGTTGTGGTCAAAGTGCAGTATCCTGGTGTTGCCGAAAGCTGCGATAGCGATCTAAAACAGCTCAAACTGGCACTGAAGCTTGCAGGTGTAATGAAGATTGATAAAAAACTGCAAGACGAACTGTTCAATGAAATTAAAGAAAGCCTGCATGCTGAGCTGAATTATTTGCAAGAAGCACATAACCTCAACGTGTTTGCGGCATTTCATAATGTCAAAGACAGCAAACTCATCATCCCAAAAGTCTTTCCAGAATACTCCAGCAGACGCGTTTTAACTTTGAGTGAGGAATTGGGAGATCCTGTTGAAACTGCAGCACAGTATCCTGACGAAATCCGTAACGAGATCGGTGAACGTCTCTTCAACATGATCGCGCAAGAAATCTTCATCTTAAATAGTTTTCATTGCGACCCACATCCAGGCAACTTTGCCTTTAGAGCCGATGGTTCAGTGGTGGTCTATGATTTCGGCGGGATTAAAGAGCTCGACCAGCCCGTTGTTCAAACCTATAAAACCCTGATGAATGCCGCAATTCAAAGTAATGTCCCCGTGCTTGAAGACGCACTTCGTGATTTAAAGGTGCGTAATTATCATGGACAAATTCCTGCAGATTTCTACATCGACTGGCGTAATATTCTACTACCGCCCATGATTGAACCCTTTGACTTTTCCAATAGTAAAGTTCATCTGCAAACTGTGAATCAATTGCGTAAATCGATGAAATATTGGGATAGCTTCATGCCTTCTGCTGAAACCATGATGGTCAATCGCACCATTAGTGGACACTACTGGAATATGATTCACCTCAAAGTAAACTATGACTTTAAGGCACTGACTGAGCAGTATATTGCCGCTTAAATCAGCCATTCACGCGATACTCTAAAATAGCTAAACAAAAAGCCCCGATTGATCGGGGCTTTTTGTTGTTATCTCTAACAGAAATTAGTTAGCAACATAAATTCCTGTCGTTGGGCATGTCCCTTGTACTGGGCCATCTAAAACCAAAGAAGATGCGGCAGGGAAAGTGCTCAACTTATCTTTCTTGATCGCAATCCATGCTTCGGTGAAATAATTCTTGCCGCCATAAGAGGTACATTTCATTGATACCGCCGCTTGAGTGCCTGAACCAAAACTACTTGAGAAAGCATTCAGTAATTGAGTGCGGGTAATCGTTTTGCCTCGGCTATTTTGAATAAAGCTATTGAATGACGTGCTACCCAGCCCTTGGGTAAGCGATACTGCTTGATTCCAAAAGGCATCCGGCGTGGCTGAGTCTGCACAAGTTCCATGTTTAAACCACTCATGCTTATCTAAGCATGATACGGTACCCGACATGTAATAACTCAAGTTAGCTTTCGCTGTAGTGCTGATCGGATAATCGCTCATGCTGCACCAATCGCCATTGCCATCGAGTGTAATATCACTTTGTGAAACGCCACAATAAAACGGTTGGCTACCTGAGTAATTATTCGGCCATAAACCATGGATAGAGAAACTACTTGCCGGATATGTTCCAGCAAGTGCGGATGGACTGCACTCTGGTTTTGTCGAATGCGTTGCACAAAATCCAGGTTGCCATGAAGCCGCCAATAAATAATAGTCAAATGCTTGTGCCGGCGCAGAAAATCCAAAACTTGAAGCTAACAGCAGACCGCTAACACCTTTCAGAATAGATTTGAGCATCGTGCTCTCCTAATAAAGTTTTAAAGACACCCCGTCACAAAACCACTTTAATACGAGGTTAAAATAGCTGAACCTATGACTCTAAATGGTTCATCTCACGAACTTGTACAGCAAAAGACAAAGCAATGAAAAGACTATGGCGGCTACCCCTCACTTTCTTCGACTTGTTCAAAAATAAATCAAATACATGATTTAAAAACATTAATTAACAAATCGAAGAACAAACGTTGGCTTTTGGCTATAATCGTTATCTGATATTACGTATGAAATATGACATCTTGATTATCAATTTCTAACCGAATGGTATCTTTTTAAAGCATATAGACTAGTTTCTATAACAAGACTTTTCATCTAAAACCACCTTAAGGAGCGTCAAGATGACCGCAGAAACTTCCGCATTATTAAATCAGATCGATCTAGGTCAGGCTCAGTTTAGTGATGTTCTTGAATTCATTAGCCAGCGTTATGATTTCGTACCGACCGCTTTTAATAATGGTTCGGTGCATAATGCTGCGGGAGAGAACTCAGGCAGTTGTCGGGTATTTGCGTTTGCACAGCTCCACCATCTGAGTGATCTTGACACTTTGAAACTGTTCGCAGAACATTATCAAGCAGTCAAAGCGACCCCTGCCGGAGAGGACCATCAAAATATTCGTAACTTTATTCGTTATAGTTGGGCAGGTTTAATTTTTGAAGGTCAGCCATTGACTGCCAAAACCGAGTAACGCATTAAAACAAAATGAATCTCACCACTACTCATTGTTCTTGGACATTATGAAAATTATTCAACTGGTACCCGCATTAAACAGCGGTGGCGTAGAGCGTGGCACCCTGGAAGTCGCACGCGCACTGGTTGCGGCAGGACATGAGTCAGTGGTGATCTCCAGTGGCGGCCGGATGGTTGCTCAGTTGGAGGCCGAAGGCACACGGCACATTACCCTCCCTATCCACCGTAAGGCATTGAGCAGTCTATGGCAGATTAGGCCACTGCGAAAAATTATTCTGCGTGAGCAAGCCGATATCCTCCATGTCCGCTCTCGAATTCCAGCTTGGTTGACTCATTTTGCGTTACGCAAAATCCCAAAACCCGAAAAACCAGTCCTCATTAGTACCGTCCATGGATTTTATTCCGTCAATCGCTACAGTGAAATCATGACCCGTGCTGACCGTGTGATTGCCGTCTCAGACAGTGTGGTGGAATATATCCGTGAAAATTATCCAGCATGCCCCATAGACAAAGTCACACGTATTTACCGGGGGATCACCCCAGAAGAGTTTCCCCATAACTATCAACCCTCACAGTTATGGTGGCAGAAAACACTCCATGATTTTCCTGAGCTCGAGCACAAAGTCTGGCTTACACTCCCTGGTCGCATTACGCGTCTAAAAGGGCACGAGACTTTACTTCAACTGATCGCGCAATTAAAAGATCGATTTCCTGTCCATGGCGTGATCGTGGGCGATGCCCATGAAAAGAAACAAGCTTACTTGGCAGAACTTCATGCACGTGTCGATCAATTGGGGCTATCCAATCACGTTACGTTTGTCGGTCATAGAAATGATATCCGCGAATGGCTTGCAGCCAGTGATATCGTTCTATCACTTTCGGCTCAAGCAGAGACCTTTGGTCGTACAACGCTTGAGGCGTTGTCAGTTGGGACATCTGCTGTGGGCTGGAATCGCGGGGGTGTCGCAGAAATTTTGAAAGCCTGCTATCCGCAAGGACTTGTTGAAGCAGAGAATGAAACAGCACTCTTCAATACGGTGCAAAGTCTCCTGACTACTCCGTTAGCACCGCTGCCAGTCACCATTTTTCAATTATCACAAATGACTGAGCAAACCATCGCACTTTATGCAGAAATGGTTCGTTTAAAATAAAAAAAAGATTCAACAAACTGAAATAGCGCGCAAAAATATAAGCTCGAATGGTAATCACTTACACATTCGAGCCAGAATATTTTATTTATTATTGCCTGCTTACTTGCTTATTATCGCTAGCCGCATGCGGTCCGTTCTTTTTACCACTCCATGGAGCCCTCTCAAGAGCATGGTCCGTCGGCAATTCATCATCATCCTAGAGAAGCACTCCGTGCCCATTCCTTCTGCCGACAAGTTCATTATCAATAAATATTGTCCGACATAAAATAGATATTAACCTCAATATTTGTAAGCCATTACGCACAATGATTCCATATGAAATGTACCGTACATAACACTTCTAGAAAAATGTTGACTTCGAACTGTAACGCACTATTAAAAATTTGTCAGACAATTTTTAGCATAAATGATCATGTCATGAGAGGATCACGTTGATGTCGAGGCGCCTCTCTACGCGCTTGCATGATCCCCGCATTAATCTTTGCCAAAGCTAAATGCTCATCATCTGCACTCGGGGTGGGCGCAATCTGTTTGCTTTGCATCGCCGGGTCAAAATGCAAAACGGTATAGACAGGAAAATGATCGGAATCAATCGACTCAAGCAGACTCATTTCCACCAGCGTGAAATCATGACTATGGAATACATGATCCAATGACCAACGTAGCAACATATAGTTCACATGGAAAGTATTCATGAACTTGCGACCAATCCGTGGGTCGAGCAAGCCACTAATACGCTGAAATAAGCGTGTTGTACGTGACCAAGCAACATCATTAAGGTCCCCGACCACAATACAACTCTCACGTTGACTTGCTACATGATCACCTACCATGAGCAACTCTGCGTCACGTAAAGTCGAATCTAACGCTTCATTAGGTGTCGGTGGTTTGGGATGCAGACAATACAAACGCATCAACTGACCAGAACGCAACCGGACCTGTGTATGAATGGACGGAATCTCAGGACTTAAGAGAAACTTCACCTCAGGATTGACCAGCGGTAAGCGACTATATAAATGCATGCCATACATGTTATCCAGCGGTACCCTTACTACATAAGGATAGTCAGCCTCTATGACCGACAGAGCCCGCTCCCAAATCCAATCAGTTTCTAAAGTAACCAGCAAATCCGGTTGATAGTTTTGAACATGATCAATCAGGGCCTGATAGTTTTTATTCGGTGTCAGAACATTCGATACCAGCACAGATACCGCATTGTCCGGATCAGGATTATGTGCTTGAAGAACCTGTTTTTTCCAAAGAAAGGTATAAGGCAGGATCATCCAGGATTGATAAACTAGACATCCCGTCAAAATCACAAATAATACAGGGTCTTCGATCGTCTGATGGTAAGAAGATGCGAGAATTAAGCCTAACCATGCCACACAGCCGACGCTTAGAATTTGTAACCGCGGAAAATCAAAGCAGCGTACCCACCACTCATTGCGCGAAATCAGCGCCCAAAGTGTCGCAAACACCACAACCCCCGCCACAAATTCAATAATAATCAATGTTTGCTCCTGATATAGTCTGCCTTTGCTTTTCTCTAAATAAACAGCTATACATTGAGTTGAAATTTCACTGATTTAAACCAGCCTGCTCTGCCTTAATCATTGATCCATGCCGCCCATGCAACATGCCAACTGATTGACATTTTTTCTTGAGTTAAAACTAACAGCCCTATATGAAACGTTTATGAATTTTTATGAAGATTCGATGACACGGCGTTGTCATGCTTTTTTTTGAAGATCTTTGCAACATTTCGTCTATTTAAATCATCTTTTTTCGCAGATTCGCAGGGTAATCTTTGGCGATTACCCTGCACTTTGCTACACTCGCAAGCTCAAGCAATATTTTTAAAACGTAATATTCAAAGAAGAGGTGCGCGCGATGAAAGTGGGTTTGGTGGGCTGGCGTGGTATGGTGGGTTCAGTGTTGATGCAACGTATGGTCGAAGAGAATGATTTCGCCCATATTGAACCGTTTTATTTTTCGACCAGCAATGCAGGTCACACCTCCCCAAGCTTTGGCGGTAAGACCGCACCCGACCTCATTAGCGCACACGACCTCACATCTCTTAAACATATGGATGTGATTTTGACCTGCCAAGGAGGCGACTACACCAGCGAAGTCTTTCCAAAACTACGCCGTGATGGCTGGAATGGCTATTGGATTGATGCTGCAAGCACCCTGCGCATGGAAGAGGATGCAGTCATCGTTCTTGACCCTGTCAACCTTCACGTTATTAAAGATGCCCTTAATAATGGCGTTAAAAACTTTATCGGCGGGAACTGCACAGTCTCCTTAATGCTGATGGGGATCGGCGCACTTTATCAAGAAGGTCTGGTTGAATGGGTCAGCGCAATGACCTATCAAGCCGCTTCTGGTGCAGGCGCACAAAATATGCGTGAGTTGATCAACGGTATGGGTTATCTACGTGATGGCGTTAAACCACTTCTGGATAATCCTGCAAGTGCTATTCTGGACATTGATCGTCAAGTTGCTGAACTACAGCGCGGCGCGGGTTTTCCAAAAGCGAACTTCGGTGTACCTTTAGCAGGCTCGCTCATTCCCTATATCGACAAGCAACTGGATAACGGTCAGTCGAAAGAGGAATGGAAAGGCCAAGCTGAAACCAATAAGATTCTCAGTCAAACTGGTGCGAATATCACACCGATTGATGGCTTATGTGTGCGTATCGGCGCAATGCGTTGTCACTCACAGGCACTGACCATCAAGCTGAAAAAAGATGTACCTTTGAATGACATCGAAGCATTGATCCGTGGTTCAAACGAATGGGTTAAAGTCATTCCCAACGAACGTGAAGCCAGCATGCAGGATTTAACCCCTGTGGCCGTGACAGGGACTCTCTCTATTCCTGTTGGACGCTTACGCAAACTCAATATGGGCAATGACTACCTCAGTGCATTTACCGTAGGTGATCAATTACTCTGGGGTGCGGCTGAACCATTACGCCGTATGCTACGCCTATTGATTGAACAACAAGGCTAAGGATGGCTTTGTAATGATTGTCATGACATAAAATGTGATGGCAATCTCATAATTTCAGGGATCCGCATCAAAATCAATCGTGCGATTCAAATAGTTTGATTAAATTAAATAAAGTGAGGCACTTCTGCATTGCAGTGCCTCACCAATGAGTCGTAAACTGGGGTAATTATAGAAAAGTCTCCTCGCTATACACCTATCGTTTAGGCATCGCGAGCAGAAATCACGAAGCACAACAGGAAAGTTGGTATGCAAGTAGCCAAGCGCGCAATGTCATCACAGAATATGGAATCGAAAACCTTCGTCAACCCAACCAGAAGTCGATTTTCTCAAGGTCACTCTTCAACGGGGTATGGGCTTTCTTGTTTGACGATTTCATCCGGTATAAAGCGCTTTCAGAAAAGTCTTCTTTTAACGAGCTTAATAACCAGCCAAGCTTTTCTGATGAATGCTTCCTATGCACTGACCGTTGAGCCGATTCATGTCAAGTCTGCACTGGGTGAGCCTTTTCGTGCAGAGTTGGTGATTTCTGATATTGCAGGCGTGAATCCATCAACAATTCAAGTGGGATTAGCCAGTGATGCAGAATTTATACAACTCGGCATCAATAAGAAAAAAGCATCGAACAGCCTTCACTTTAACACCCAGCTCACCTCTCCTGAGCGCGGTGTAATTACCATTACCAGTGATCAGGCATTGAATGACCCTTATATTGAGTTTGTTGTTCATATCGGCTTTGGTAATAACGTACGCCTCCAGCAAGTCACAGCACTCGTGGATCCTCCACTCACCCGTGTACAAACTGATCAGATGAATTTGCCTGTACAAAAAATTGAGCTAGCTGAAACACAGCCTACCCCAACACCTGTAGCAGATACTCCACCAGCACAACCAGCATCAGCATCAGCATCAGCATCAGCATCAGCATCAGAAAATACTCCAATTGCGCAAGCCAATGCTCCCTTAATTCCAAGCAGTGCAACACCTCCAGCGATGGATGGAGATGCTACGGCTTCAGGTAATGATGCTGCTGGTGCGCCAGTAACCGAGACAACAAAACCTGTGACACCAGATGTCTCTCCAGCATCAGGCTCGGATGCGTATACAGTAAAACGCAATGACTCCTTGTGGGCAATTGCAACACGTATGCAAAAGGACTTAAATCGTCCGATACCTGTCATCATGCGCTCCATTCAGCAGTTGAATAAATCTGCATTTATCGGTGGGAATCCAAACCAGATTAAAAATGGCGCGACCCTCGCCCTTCCAACACAACAAACCATTGAACAAGAAGCAGCGACTCCAGTTAATCAAGCGATTCGTATTGAAAACGAGGATACTGAAAGCAATAAAGCCCCGACTCTACGTCCACAAAATGTTCCTCCGACATCAAGTAAAAATAAATTTGTCCGTAGAGGTCATTTACCTGACGCGAAAATGACCTTGGTCGCTCCGACACAACAAGGTGATACGCAAGGCGGCGGCACTTCGGGGAACAGCCCAACCGAACAAAAACAATTGAATGCAATTAATGCAAAAATCAGTATTTCTAGACAGCAAAACTTCACATTGGATCAAGAAATTACTGAGCTTGAATCTAAAATCAAAGCCAATGAACAAAAGCTTGCATTACAAAATGCTAAGCTTGCTGAACTGATGCAACGACTTAAAAACCGTAAGGATGCAGCACCACAACAACGCAATTAGGATGCAACAACCATGAATAAAGATACTTCAGATATCGTTTTGCACGCTAAAAATAACGTGCAGCGCACTTTCCGTCGACTAACCATACTCGCAAGCACCACACTTCTGGCCTCACCCGCTGTTTTTGCAGCAGATGATGAGGGAACCTTCCTTAATCTGGGTATTCCGGGTTGGGTTTTGGGTCTAGTCGTCGTTGCCATCCTGATTGGCATTGCATTGATCCCCATCAAGCCTAAAGATCAGTCGGCCAAAGAAAGTCCAAAAAAAACAAAGGCCAAAACACCAGTAACGCAGCCCCCTGTAGTTGAGCCAGTATCACCTACAGAAATTACTCCACCTGTTCAAAGCACCGCCAAACCTATTGAAGCGGCCGCTTTTGAAGCAACGTTAGCCCCAGAAATTGATGAAGCGCCAGCACCTGTTATTGAAGAAACCAACATCGCGGTAGACGCACTGCAAGAAGCCAAGCAACTACTGGTAGCTCAGCGCTATCCTCAAGCCGTTGGTGTACTCAGTAAAGGCTTACTCAAGGAACCTGAACGTAGCGACTTGATGCTGGAATTACTGGTCATTTATCTTAAGCAAAATGACCATGAATCCTTTGATGCACAGTTCGACCAACTTGAAAAACTTGATGATCCGATTGCACTGATTCAAGCAGAAGAATTGCGTGATCAATTAGAGCGTAAACCCGAACAAACTGATAATGAAGGTTTTATTGACTTTCACCACACTGCTGCCGTGAGTACCGCGCCAACAGAAACTCCCCCGGTGCCGGAACCTACGGTCCATCATGATGGTCTTGAGTTCACGCTGGATACGCCCATTCAAGCAACACCCTCAACACCTGTAGCGAAAGCTTCAGAAACTGACTTTCTCGCTTTAGATCAAGAATTCACACTGGATACGATCGATAGTCATACTTCAGATAGTACACCGACGCTTGAACTGCACTCACCACACGAAATACCTCTCGACTTGAGTCCTGTCGAACCACTGGATAAGGTTAAGCCAGATCATGCTATTCCAGAAAAAGACCCTGTTGTCTTTGAGTCTGATGATCTGATCTTTGAAAACCTCACTACAGAATTTAAAGAAACGAAACCGACTTCTGATCAAAGTGTAGTACCTGCGGCTCAAGCGAAAGAACCTCAGCATGTAGAAGGTGAACTTGTTGATCTTGAGTTTGACTTAGATGAATCCTTCGCACTGGATCAGGACAAACAAGAGCCGAATGCCAAAGACTCTCTCGACTGGACAACTGATCTGGCTGATGAAAACTTTGCATTGCCTTCAGCCAAAGTCACAGAGCCTGCGCTAGCGACACCTGAAGTCGTACCTGCCGCCTCGATTGAGTCAGTGCCCGTTGTAGCATTGCATACCACTCCAGTCGCCGAGGACTCACCAGCAGATCAGTTACTCTCCTCGCTTGAGTCTGAATTTCCATTCTTAAAATCAATTGACGTACACCAAACTCGACTAGATTTAGCGCGCAATTATATTGCGCTGGGCGAGATTAATAGTGCACGTGAACTGTTGTCTGAAGTTGCTACGCAAGGTGCTGCGACTCAGCAAACAGAAGCCCGTGAGCTCATCTCAAAGCTCGCCTCATAAATTGATTGCTTGAATAAAATAAGGCGACTGTAATAGTTGCCTTTTTTTTACTAAAACCCTCATAGTCGCCGCCATCCATTTATGCCATGATTGCATTGTAGATTTATGAGAAACGATACTGTACGGATACCGATTACATAAATGCAAAAACGAAAGAAATCTTTTTCTCCTCCTTTTTAGTTCTTGACTTAAGTTATGCCAAACACACTTGCGATGCATCTTGGAATTCTATATCTCGGCGGTACCATTGGCTGTGCGGGGACACCCCTAACACCATTGGCTGCAGAAATTTTCTTACCCCATTTAAAAACGATCATCTCCGAAGAAATTTTCCAGCCGTTACAATCGGATGTCTATGAAGTATCCATGGATACGGCTCAAGTGAGCTGGCATTTCTATTCTGGTGAAATTAAAGACAGCAGCGCACTAGTACCAGAAGATTGGGCGGATATATTGGCTTTACTCCTCCATCCCGATCAGCAGCACATCAAACATTGGATCATTTTACACGGTACCGACACTCTAGCTTTCACTGCTGCATTTCTTGAAACTGCGCTGCAAGGCAACGACTTGAATATTGTAGTGACGGGCAGTCAGCTCCCCTTACTCCATCCTGTCGAACTCACCCTTGATCGTGATAGCGACGCACTCGGAAACTTAAAAACGGCTTACAGAACGCTGAATGAGGCAACAACCCATGAACAAGGCTGGGTTCGAGTAGCATTTCATCAACAAAATTGGGCAGCAGACACCGTACAAAAAATTCATACCCAAGAGCTGACCGCATTCTCAGGTCGAAATGAAGAAGATCATACCGCTCAAATCAGCACTCACAATAAGCTTCCTTACTTGAGTCGCCGTACCGACTTTGCATTACTCAAAGAACAGCTTTCCACGACCAACATCCAAATCTATTACGCATCGCCTCTACCCAGTCACACCTTGGCTGAACAGCTTGAGCATGTTTTAACATCGGGTGTAGACGCGGTGATACTGATGGCTTATGGTCTTGGCAACTTCCCTGATGATTTACGCATTCATCGGGCGTTACTGGCAGCGGAGCAACGGGGTGTGATGGTCGTGATCACGACGCAAGTCCCTTTTGGTGGCGTTGAAACACGTTATGCTGCTGGAAACTGGCTCACCGCCTGTGGTGTTCTATCTGCTAAAATACTGCCACTCCCCGCGATCTTTGCCAAATTGGCTTGGCTATTGATCACTGAGGCAAACTTTATTGAGCGCCGAAAGAAATGGTTGGCCCTAACCGCCTAACTAACAAGGATCTGGCCTAATTGCTATGATCTACATCACTTCAATTGGAAACATCATTTTATGCCGCGTCTTGCTTTGGGTTTAGAGTTTTGTGGTAGTCGCTATCGTGGATGGCAAACTCAACAAGATGGGGTAATCAGCGTTCAAGAAACTGTCGAAAAAGCGCTCGCAAAAGTTGCCAACCACCCTGTGACGCTCCATGCAGCAGGGCGCACTGATGCAGGTGTTCATGCGTGCAATATGATTGCACATTTTGATACCAATGCCATTCGTCCGATCCGAGGCTGGATTCGCGGTACCAATAGCGAGCTACCGCACGACATCGCTGTCCGGTGGCTGCAGCCCATGCCCGAAACCTTCCATGCGCGATTTAAGGCGATTGCACGCCGTTATCGCTATGTGATTTATAATCAGCCTTACCGCCCAGCCTTGTTAAATGGTCAAGTGACTCATCACTATCACCCTTTGGATCTGCACCTGATGCAACAAGCGGCTCAAAAACTGGTCGGCACCCATGATTTCACCAGTTTCCGTGCAGTTGCCTGCCAATCCAATCAACCCATCCGCGATGTCAGTCATCTGACATTGACCCGTCATGGTCAATTAATCGTACTCGATATTCAAGCCAACGGCTTCCTTCATCATATGGTCCGTAACATCGTGGGCGTACTGCTGGAAATTGGCGAAGGGTTACGCCCGATCGAATGGGTTGATGAGTTACTAGCAGTTCGGGATCGGAAAGCAGCTGGGGTGACCGCCCCACCAGACGGGCTGTATTTTATCAACGCATACTACCCTGCGGAATTTGAGCTACCTGAAGTCACCTTAGGGCCAGTTTGGCTCAATATCGATGAATCATTGAAATAAAAAAACGCAGTGGATATTCACTGCGTTGCGTCAGTAGAAAGCATCTACTGAGATCCGACTTAAACCAGTTTGTATAAAATCGCAGAAATCGAAATCAATCCGATCAACACCACAAAAATATTGCTGATTTGGCCACTATAGCGACGCATCGCCGGTACTTTATGAATCGCATACATCGGCATCAAAAACAGCAAACACGCGATTATTGGCCCTCCTAAGCTCTCAATCATTCCCAAAATACTGGGATTAAGCGTCGCAACAATCCATGCCGTGACCAACATAAAAACTGCCGTAATGCGATTGAGATGTGGTAGATGCACTTCCTTTCCTCGCCGACGCAGATGTTTAATCATCATGCCATTCAATCCCTCACGCGCACCCAGATAATGACCCAAGAAAGACTTGGTAATGGCAATAAAAGCAATGATCGAGGCGATATAGGCAATGACTGGCGTATTAAAGTGATTCGCAAGATAGGACAGAATTGAAATATTCTGCTGTTTGGCTTCCATTAAGTTGGCAGGCGTTAAGCTTAAGACACAGCTAAAGACAAAGAACATCACGGTAAAGACCATCAATAGATGACTTCGCGCTAGAATCCGGGAACACTTTTGCTCAGCATGAGCACCATATTCAGTCCGTTTGGCAACCGCAAACGCAGAAATAATGGGAGAGTGGTTAAATGAAAAGACCATCACTGGAATCGCAAGCCACAACGTCATCCAGAGTCCCTTAGCCACGCCCGAACCACCCGCTATTGAGGCTTGCTCAAATGCGGCGCTGCTCCAACTGGGAATGAGATAGAGAGCAAGAAGCATCAAGACAAGCACAAATGGATAAACCAGAATGCTCATCGCTTTGACAATGAATGGCTCACCAAAACGAATAATGGTCATCAGCCCGACGATCAAAACGAACGACAAAACAACGCGTGGTGGAGCGACCAGATGCAACTGATGGCTGATAAAGCTCTCTACCGTGTTCGTAATCGCAACACTATAAACCAGCAAAATCGGATAAATCGCAAAGAAGTACAATAGGGTAATCAACCGCCCTACCCCAGGACCAAAGTGCTCTTCCACCACTTCAGTGATATCTTCGCCTGGATTTTTACCAGAAAGAACAAAACGGCATAAGCTCCGATGCGCATAGAATGTCATTGGAAATGCCAGCATGGCCATGATCAAGAGAGGAATCAATCCGCCAAGCCCTGCGTTAATCGGCAAAAAAAGGACACCTGCACCAATCGCAGTTCCATAGAGCCCCAGCATCCACATGGTATCCGTCTTGCGCCATGCCGTAGTAGTATCGATCACCGAAGAAAACGAGTCGGTCTGTAAAGAACTCATTCACAATTTCCTGTATACAGAACAATTATTTCCAAAGCATTGGAAATAAAGAAACCATGATTACCAACGAAGGCAATCAATACGCAAAAAAAAGCGTTTCACATCAAACATGTGAAACGCTTAGAATCAGATATCAGAGTATTCGCTTTAAACAGTCGACACCCATGTGCCGCCCCCGCTTTAAGTGTCGAAAACTCAATATAGAACCAATTGGTAAAAACATATTCTCTAAACGCATATTAACATACGTTTATAAGAATTAGGCGCGAGACTGTTTGCGCTTACGATATTCAACTGGGGTTTCATTGGTCCAGCGTCTAAATGCACGATAGAACGTACTCGGTTCAGAAAAACCCGTCAAATAGACAATTCGTTCAACACTTTCATTGGTCTGTGACAGTAACCGTTTGGCAAGACGCGCACGGTAATCGGATAGCACTTGCTGAAAGCTGGTGTCTGCCTCACTTAATTGCGTGCGTAAACGTCTAGAGGTCGTGTTGAGACGCGCGGCAATCGTCTCCAGTGAGATTTCCCCACTTTCAAGTGTTGCCCCAATAGCACGACGCACCTCCCCAACCAGATCAGTCCGTGCAAGCTCTTGCAGTTTCTCATTGGCCAATTGTTCATGCAGACGCAATAGCTCTGGCTCGGATTGCCAAAGCGGATATTCCATAATCTCTTGATCAAAGTAGACACGAGACTCAGGTTGACCCAGATATACAGGACAGCCAAATAAACGTGTATATTCTTCCGCAGTTGCACCATGTGAATAAGAAAAATCAATGCGGGTAAAACGAAACTTACCTTCGGTCACAAAGTAAAAAAAACGCTGCATACTTAGCACAAAGCATTCACTAAACTGGCGTAAAGCTCGCTCATCTTTGTAGTGATAGGGTTCATTAGAAAGACAAATTTGATCACCGATCACTTGCAGAGAGCCATTTAATACGTCACTGACCAAACGCTGATAGGCAAATGCACGCTTTAAACCTGCGCCAAAGGATGCACTACTTAAAAATAAATACTCCACCACCTGACCACGATAAAGTGGCATGAACTCCGCTAAATGAAGTCCAAAATCCTTATCACCCGTGATTTCCTCTGCCGCGCTCCAAAACGCTACTTGGAGATGGTTTGGCGTACGCGCGGAGTCATTGACACGGCTTATTTCAACACCGGCACGTAGCAAAATCTCATCGGCTGGAAATCCGGCGCGACGCATTCCTTCATATACCATCTTAAATAGAATGGCAGCATCAGTCTGTACACTCTGCATGACACTATCCTCTATACAGCCACTTCAAATCTGAATTCTTATTCGACAGCCTGATCTTACTTGGCACTGCCCTTTATGAGCAGTAAGACAAATGATGTCGTCATTTGGCGAACAAGCGTGTCGTTCTTCTAGGATTATTAAGATCGCTCCGATCCAATCTCATGTATCATATCATTTATATTAAAGGGTTAATGATGAAAAAGCATGGATCAAAAGCATGCTTTCTTTGACTATATATCCTTTAAGTTAACCTCATTGGTACAAAGCACACATTGTACCTAAGGCGTAAAGCTTATTTTATAAGTGATGAGATCATTATATTGCCTTAAGCAATGGCTTAAGCCACTAAAGAAAGGAATGCTCATGTCCCCAAAAATAATTCTGCGCATGACCCGAATGGCGCTCATCCTGACACCAATTGCCTTAAGTGGCTGTTATAGCTTTGTGCATACTTTTTCCTTTTCGACGGATGCCAATGGAAAACCAATCAGCGCTTTGCAGGCTTGCCTTGCTCAAAGTCATCTACAAAGCCCCGTTCCTGCGGGTAAAACCATTGAAACACCGCACTACACCCTGATCACCCTGCAAAAAAATGGCGAAGATATCAAAGCAGGTGAAATGTGCATCATTGATAAAGCAAAAAATACTGTCGAAATTACTGCAATTGATGATCTACAGTTTCTGCCCGTTGCACTTTCTGGTCGCTAAAAACACCATTAAGGCGATAAAGTGAAGCAATCGTCAAAGAAAAACGTTTGCTTTGTTGCGTATGCGCGTACGAACGGCTAAAATATCGTCCTTTCCGAATAGATGACGCGCGTATTTTTCTGTATCAAATCGATTTGATCAGAATCAAAGCAACCGTCAAACCATGTAGAGCGAATATGTCCAACAAAGAAGAGCTGATCGAGTTTGAAGGCGTCGTCACTGAAACCTTACCAAACACCATGTTTCGTGTACGCCTTGAAAACGACCACGAAGTGATTGCCCACATCTCTGGAAAAATGCGTAAGCACTATATCCGCATTTTGACTGGCGACTCTGTAAAAGTGGAAATGACTCCTTACGACTTAACCAAAGGTCGTATTACTTACCGCGCACGCTAATTCAATAACCAGACCTCCCCGCTCCGAGTGGGAAAGACGATGTCTATTATTGAATATTGAGCCTGCTGGTAATCATAAAAAAAGCCGCTATTTCAGCGGCTTTTTTGCATCTCGTGTCAAATTAGGCAAGCGCTTTGAGCACAGCTTCACCCATCGCTTGCGTGCCGATCTTGGTCATGCCTGCCGACATGATATCGCCAGTACGTAGGCCTTGATCTAAGACCACCCCAACCGCCGTTTCAATCGCTTTTGCTGCCTCTTCTTGCTTGAAGGTATAGCGTAGCATCATCGCAACAGACAGAATCGTTGCAAGTGGATTAGCAAGGTTCTGACCAGCAATATCCGGTGCACTGCCATGACAAGGCTCATACATGCCTTTGCCTTGCTCATCAAGGCTCGCAGAAGGCAACATGCCGATTGAACCCGTCAACATCGCCGCTTCATCAGACAGAATGTCGCCAAACAGATTGCCCGTGACCAGCACATCAAACTGCTTTGGATTCTTCACCAACTGCATCGCGGCATTATCCACATACATGTGTGAAAGCTGAATTTCAGGATACTCCGCAGCTGCTAGATCGGTCACCGTTTGCTTCCACAGTTCAGTGACTTCAAGGACGTTGGCTTTATCAATTGAGCACACTTTACCACCACGTAGTTTCGCCATGTTAAAGGCGACTTTAGCAATGCGCTTAATCTCGCTCTCCGCATAAACATCGGTGTTAAAACCTTGTTTCTCGCCGTTTTCTAATGTACGAATACCGCGCGGTTGACCGAAGTAAATCCCCCCGGTTAACTCACGAACGATCAGAATATCTAAACCGGCTACAATCTCAGACTTCAAACTAGATGCGTCCGCAAGTTGGGGATACAAAATTGCCGGACGAAGATTAGCAAACAGGTTCAGTTCACTACGAATCTTAAGCAAGCCACGCTCAGGACGAATGGAACGCTCAATCGTATCCCACTTTGGCCCACCAACTGCACCAAGCAGTACTGCATCCGCCTTTTTAGCCGCATCTAGGGTGACATCTGGTAGAGGAACACCGTGCGCATCGATCGCAGCCCCGCCTAATAAACCATGAGACCATGTATAACCGAGTGCAAACTTTTCATTCACACGTGCCAATACCAGTTCAGCCGCGGCCATGATTTCAGGGCCAATACCATCACCCGCCAAAATTAGAATATGTTGAGACATGTAGAAATCCACTTAAGAACTAAATGTTAAAAAAAACGTGATAAAAAACGAAGTTCAACTTCAAAAAAACAATTATTTGATTTTTTGCTCGACGAAACTTGAGGTACCTGCTTGGAAATCATAACTACGGCAGAAACGTCGTGAAAGCTGATTGTTATCCAGCAAATCGATGCATAGAGGTGCAGGACCAGCCAAACTCAAAAGACTCCCCGACTGCTCACGTGATTGACGGAAAAGATTTAAGTCATAGCGATGACCTGCTCTAAACCGATGTGTCACGCTAAAATTCTCAACACGAGAGCGTGTAATCGGAAAGAACTGTACATCCACATCATGCGGCGCGGAACTCAAGGCAAGATAATACTGCGAGCTATAACTGGTCGGTGACTCAAAACGAAGAACAGCATCCGTTTTGCTACGCTCAGTTGGTTCTCCTGTCACGGTGTTCAGCAACTGTACGCCGTTCAGCGCCACGAACTGACACCCGACACCACCCGCACAGTGCACAGATGCAATACCCGAAGAATCAATGTTGGCATTATTCAAACTCGGCATCATCCAAACTGGCTTCGTCTCAAGTTCTTTATACGACTGGCACGCGGATAGACTCAGCATGAAGGGTATTGCCGACATCATCAAAACAGCTTTGATCAGCGATGGCATAACGTGTCGCACTGCTTTTTTTTGACTCTGCGCTATCGGTTGCCGATTGCTCCGTACAGCCATTTTTTTACCGCTCCATATGTCGCACACCCATGTGCAGATGTGAACGAGTGCAGCGCAGTAGGCTACACCCATCATTATCTGCCAGAGTATACGCTATACAATACTCATACATGAAGCGTATTAAATACCCATGGACGCGCAGACTTGGCTTTTTCTTCAAAAATGTGAATTGCATCACTATCCTGTAGAGTTAAACCAATTTCATCCAGACCATTTAAAAGGAAATGCTTACGAAATGCATCAACTTCAAACGCATGAATTTGACCGTTCGGACGAATCACTTGCTGCTTTTCCAGATCAACCGTTAACTGGTAACCCTCTTCAGCAAATGCTTCTGCAAAAATAACATCCATCACATCTTCTGCAAGAATTACTGGCAGCATGCCGTTATTCAGACAGTTATTGTAAAAGATATCCGCAAATGATGAGGCAATCACGGTACGAAAGCCGTACTCTGCCAAGGCCCACGGGGCATGCTCACGGCTAGAACCACAACCAAAGTTCTGGCGTGCAATTAAAATATTTGCACCCTGATAACGCGGCTGATTCAACACGAACTCGGTATTCAAAGGACGGATGCTATTATCCTGCCCAGGAAATCCCTCATCCAGATAACGCCACTCATCAAATAAGTTCACACCAAAGCCCGTACGTTTAATGGACTTCAAAAACTGCTTGGGAATGATTTGATCGGTATCGACGTTGGCGCGATCAAGCGGCGCTACAATACCTGTTTCCACAATATAAGGTTTCATATTCTATTCTCTCAATAACAATGACTTAACAAGCCGCTTAGAAGGTACGGACATCGACAAAATGTCCAGCCAATGCCGCAGCAGCAGCCATTGCAGGACTCACCAAATGCGTGCGTCCGCCATTCCCCTGACGCCCTTCAAAGTTACGATTACTGGTCGATGCACAATGTTCGCCTGACTGTAATTTATCGGCATTCATCGCTAAGCACATAGAGCAGCCCGGTTCACGCCATTCAAATCCAGCAGCGGTAAACAAGGTATGTAAGCCCTCTTCTTCCGCTTGCTTCTTCACCAGACCAGAGCCCGGAACGACCATTGCCTGCTTGATAGTGCTGGCCACTTTACGTCCTTGAATCACCGCTGCCGCAGCCCGCAAATCTTCAATGCGAGAATTGGTGCAAGAGCCAATAAAGACGCGATCCAATTGAATCTCGGAGAGTGCCTGACCTGGGGTCAAGCCCATATACTGGTAAGCACGCTTCATTCCGTCCTGTTTCACGGGGTCATTGGTAGACTCTATCAGCGGCAAAGCTTGACTGACCGCAATCACCATCTCAGGAGATGTGCCCCATGACACTTGGGGTTCGATGCTCTGACCATCTAGCTCAACGACGGTATCAAACACAGCATCTACGTCACTATGCAAAGTATTCCAATAGGCAACCGCTTGATCCCACTGATCAGCTTTCGGTGCAAATGGCTTATCTTTGAAATAGGCGATGGTTTTGTCATCCACGGCAACTATACCCACGCGCGCACCCGCCTCAATCGCCATATTACAGACGGTCATCCGACCTTCCATCGACATGTCACGGAAGACTTGTCCGCCAAATTCTATCGCATGGCCATTGCCACCAGCAGTGCCAATTTTGCCGATAATCGCAAGGACGACGTCTTTAGGGGTAACACCCGCACCTAAGACACCATCAACGCGGACCAACATATTTTTTGATTTCTTCTGAATCAAACATTGGGTCGCAAGGACATGCTCAACTTCAGAGGTACCGATCCCATGTGCCAAACAACCAAAAGCACCATGCGTTGCGGTATGAGAGTCACCGCAAACCACTGTCATACCCGGTAAAGTCAAACCTTGTTCGGGACCCACCACATGCACAATTCCCTGACGGATATCATTGATATCAAATTGCACCACATCAAAGGTTTTGCAGTTATCATCCAAAGTCTGCACTTGGATACGCGACACTTGATCTTGAATGCCCGCAATCCCTTCAGCGCGTTCTGCTTTGCTGGTCGGTACATTATGATCTGGCGTTGCAATGTTGGCATCCAGACGCCAAGGCTTACGATGCGCAAGCTGTAAACCTTCAAAAGCTTGAGGACTGGTTACTTCATGCAAAAGCTGACGATCGATATAAATCAAGCATGAGCCATCATCACGCTGCTTAACCAAATGGTCGTCCCAAAGTTTGTCATATAATGTCTTTGCGGTCATGTTCACTACTCTTCATCTGTTGCCTTGCTCATGATAGAGCTGGGATGTGCACATCATAACGCGCGTTATTCAATAAAACTAATTTATCATTTTTATAATTAGTAAAACTTTATGGAATGAATTATATTCGACTCATCTTCACTCAAAGCTGACCTCCCATGAATACAGCAGCGCTGCAAGCCTTCGTGACCGTGATGCAAATGGGGTCAGTATCCCGTGCGGCTGATAAACTCTTTCTGACCCAACCTGCGATTAGCAAACGCTTACGCATTCTCGAAGAAGAGTTTGGTGTGGCTCTATTTACCCCGATTGGTCGTGGGATTCAACCAACTCAGGCAGCACAAGACCTCTTACCACGCGCCAAGCGTTGGCTATTGGATTATGAAGAAATCAAACACGCACTGAGTCACGCCCAAAGTCAAGTCGGCGGACTACTCCGTATCGGCACAAGCCATCATATCGGCTTACACCACCTCCCTGCCCCACTCAAAGCATTTGTTCAGGCACATCCAGAAGTAGAACTTGACGTCCACTTCGTAGACTCTGAACAAGCCCATCAAGCAGTACTCGCGGGTGAATTAGAGCTGGCTTTCTTGACACTGCCCCCCATTGCCGATGAACGACTGGAGTACCTTGAGATTTGGGCTGACCCGCTGGTCTTTGTTGCCGCCCCCTTTCACCCACTGGCGCAAAAAAATCTGACCCAAACACGACTGACTCTTACAGATCTCACTCAACATGCAGCGATCTTGCCAGCCGCAACCACCTATACCAGCCAAATCACCTTAGACGCTTTTCATCAAGTAGGGTTGAGTTTAAAGACTAGCATGAGTACAAACCCTCTGGATTCGATCCGTATGTTGGTCTCAATTGGTCTGGGCTGGTCGGTCTTACCGCAAACACTCGTCGATGAAGACTTGTCTGTCTTGAACATCGACCAAGTGCAGCTCAATCGTACGCTGGGCATGGTCTGGCACCCTAAGCGTACCTTATCGAAAGCAGCAAGCATTTTAAAATTCGAGTATTTTAGCACCTCGCCCGATGCATAATTTTTCAGAAAAAATCAGAATTCAGTGCTTTTTTTGAAAGACATTGCAGAAATGTTTGGATAAGATCACGCTGCGCAAAATTGGCTATTTTTTTACACGAGCCATCTTTTTATTTATTGTCCGAACACTTTAGACTTCAGGTGTCATTAGGGCATGCTATAACTAGTAGGCTGATAGTCTGATCATGATGTGCGACTCCGATCACTTTGCAGACATCAAGGCGTAGTAATAACGACTTATTGTTTTGTTTATTAATTCTATTTATACCCATTGAGTTGAGTGGCAATGCCTGAATTTCAAATCTCCACAGCGACACTGGCAATGCGTGCTTACGCCAATGCGACGATGAAAGGTCTTCTTTTACCGCTTTCCATCTGTACAGCATTACAAGCACAAGCTGCGGATAGTGACTTTCAAGCGGCGCAAAGAGCGGCGCAATCAGGCAACCTGACAGCGCTTGATATGTACCGCCAGCAGATGCAAGACAGCGTTCTTGCTCCCTATCCAGAATATTGGCAACTCAATAAAGACCTCGTATTACAGCCCGCAGATGCGATTCGTGATTTTGCTGATCGTTATCCGAATGCCGCGATCAGTGAAAAACTACTCGGGGATTACATCGAGGCAAAAGCACGTGCTGGCGATTATGCGTCCATCCGCCAAGTTTCGTCTCGCCTAACTAATCCTGATAGTGATGAAAGCTGCGCCGTAGCGCAAGCTACAGCAACAGGCGGTGACGTGCTCGCCTTGTCATCACTGCGCAATGATGTTTGGCTGAAAACTGGTAAAATATCTGACCTTTGTTCAACAATTGCAGATCAACTGCTCAGCAGTCCACTTATCAGTGATGATGATCGCGTTCAACGACTCCGCACGATGCTACGTGCAGGTCTAGTCAATCGTGCATTGCCCGTAGCCAGTCGTTTAAATATTCCCTTGGATAGCAGCAAACTTGCAAGTATTGCAACATCACCTTCGATTTATCTGGCAAGTGCACCGATTGCGACACTCCAAGATCAAATGTATTACTTTTACGCGCTGGGGCAATTGGCTACTGATAGTCCAGACGCTGTCAATGATCAGTTGACACGAGATCAAAGTCGCCTCCCTCCAGCGACATTGCAGTATGGCTACCGAATTCTTGCGATGGCCTATGCGACTAACATCATGAAATTTGGCTTTGATCAGCGTGTCGTCACTTGGTTTGATCGTAGCATTGGTATGCCATTTAGTGACGAAGAAGCCGAAGCCTACGCCCGCACCGCCATACGTTTTAGTCAATGGAATAGTCTACTGCGTGCATTAGACGCAATGGGTATCGAAAAACAAAACGAACGGATTTGGCGCTACTGGTTTGCACGTGCCACAGAACAACGTGGCGACGCACAAGGCAAGCAAGTTTCCAAAACGTTTTATACCGCGCTAGCCACCGATGATGATTACTATGGGCTACTCGCCCGCGATAAACTCGGTCTGGCATTCAGCGAACTCCCCCCCAGTTACCAGCCGTCTTCCACCGACTATCGTCGTATGCAGAACGATATCCACTTCCAGCGTGCATTTGCCCTGCGTGCAATCAATGCTGATCCGCAGTATGCAAACCGGGAATGGAACTGGGCCGTTCGCCAAGCCTCACTTAAACAAGACGATGGCATGATCTTGGCTGCGGCAGACCAAGCCAATAAAATCAGCTGGTTTGATCGTGCTATTTATGCGGCGGAACGTACATCGACACTGCACAATGATCGCCTGCGTTATCTCACGCCATTTCGCGATCTCACCGAAAAATACAGCAAGCAAATCGGTCTTGATCCAGCCTGGGTGTACGGTCTGATCCGTCAAGAAAGTCGCTTTGTCATTAACGCACGTTCCAATGTCGGTGCAGGTGGTCTGATGCAAGTTATGCCATCCACAGCACGCTGGGTAGCAGCACGGATCGGAGAACCCTTCCGCGCGGCACAGCTTGGCGACATGGACACTAACATTCGCTATGGCACGTTTTATTTGAACCATATTTTTGGTCAATTGGGTGGGCAAGCGGTCTTAGCAACAGCGGGCTATAATGCCGGACCACTGCGCGCAAAACGCTGGCAGCCACCAAGCTTCCCACTCGCGGCTGACCAATATACTGAGACTATTCCCTTTTTAGAAACCCGCGACTATGTAAAAAAGGTCATGACCAATGCCGTTCATTATGGCCTGATTTTCAACCAAGGACAGCAGTCCTTGAGTGCTCGTATGGGAACCATCGCTGTTCAAAATAGTGAGGAGATTGTCGGTCCTTAATATTTCAGTAATTTAAGCCACTCTGATGCGGCAAGAGTCGTCAATAAACAATATTGGCGCTCAGAGATTACGGTTTAAAAACAGAGTGATGTGAAGTGTACTGTTCATCAACAAACCCTTGCTACTGTTTAACAATGACATATCTTAGAATACGCATAGAAGCTGAGGCCTAACAAATCGAACGGAACGCGACAAGGAGGTCTGCGAACTATGCGTGATAGGTGTAATGAGACCTGGTGCTATATGCGACAAATTATGCAGCAAGCTTTGCAAACATCTATGCATCGACACATGCAAATACTTAGGCGAGAGGTAATGAGGTTTTTTTTGCATAACAATCCACTGTTCATCACTCAAGGCTTAATCACAGAGCAACCGCTGCTGTCGATCGGTCAGATGATTGCGCGCATTCACAACTCATTCGACCCTGTTAGACAGGGCGTGCGGACTCATGCCTTATATCTTTTATTCATTAGCATGTTGTGTGGTTTGGTCACGATTAAAGCCTATGCTGAAGATAACAATCAAAATACACCGTCAAACTTTACCTTGATCATCACCATGACTCCAGCAGCCTGTGCGCTGGATCCTGAATTACAAAAACTGCGTCAATGTCAGGATGGATTCACCCTAACAATTTCAAGCCTCCAAGCCGAATGGCCCAATGGAAAACGCATGGAGAACTGTAGCCGTGAACCGACTAACCTTTCCCCACTGCAAGAGCGTGTGGTAGAACGTGTGATGCCGGATAAACAATTGCGGGATGAAGACTGGCAGCGTAATGGTTCATGTACTGGGATGACCCCTAATGTGTACTTCCGTACCATTGCCACCTATGCAAAACGTTTGGTCGTACCGCCAGAACTGGCAACACCACGCGATACCGTATTGGCCAAAAGTTTTATTATTAATCGACTCCAGCAACTCAATCCTGGATTGACTGAGAAAAGTTTGCTGTTACGCTGCACGCCATACGCAGGTCATGAACTTCCAATCCTGACGACTGTACGCTCATGCTACAACAATCAAGGTCAATACGATGCGTGCTTTGCAGTACCGAAATCAAATTGCCCTGCTAGTGTCATTATTCATGGGGCGCCATAAACGCGGCCCATGCAAACATGCTTTTTAGTAAAGTGCCTACACCTTTAAATGGTGCGATAAAAACTGACATTACGGAACTCATGTGCCTCGTCTAAATCAGGCCAAGTCGAGGCGTTGCGCTCGCCTTCTTTGACATACTTTAAATGGCTAAAGTTTTTGACTCGCGAATCAGCAACCCAAACCTCATGCCCAAAACGCAAGAACTCATCTAAGAAGAAGCGGTTGCTCTGGTCATAGAGCACATCTGCGGCCAGCAACACATCGACCTTCCCTTCCAAGGCATAGAGATCATCCAAGTACTCAAGTTCGACACCATTGAGTAAGGCATTCTCACGGCACGCCGCCAAGGACACTTGATCGATGTCACAGGCAATCACTCGTGCTGCACCTGCAAGTTTCGCCGCAATCGCAACGACGCCTGAGCCTGCCCCAAAATCGAGGACAGTCTTACCTCGTACTCGCTCCGGCTCAGCCAGTAACCACTGCGCCATCGACAAACCCGATGCCCAGCAGAAAATCCAATACGGCGTTTCATTCCAGATTCGCCGGATGACCTCGTCATCCATTTTCTCGGTTGGCAAGTCTGGGGGGATCAACCATAGCTCAAGTGAAGTCTCAGGCAGCACCTGACGCGATAATCCCGCATCAGGGATGACCGCGTGCAATGCCTCAAGCAGGTGTTGTGGTGCTAAAGACGACATATCGGTTAAGCTGAAACAAGGGCTTTTTCGGCAGCTTCTACCGTCTGACGAATCAAAGTCGTGATGGTCATCGGTCCTACACCGCCGGGAACCGGCGTATACGCGCTAGCAATCTGTTCTATACCAACCAGCTCGATGTCGCCAACACCACCGCCTTCACGCGGATGGAAACCGGCATCGACGACTACAGCGCCAGCCTTAATCCAATCTTTCTTGATTAGCTCCGCCTTACCGACGGCACCGACAACGATATCGGCTTGCTTGACCAGCTCTGCTAGATTCTTGGTGCGTGAATGACAAATTGTCACGGTGGCATTGGCAGCGAGGAGCATCATCGCCATCGGCTTACCTAAAATCGCACTGCGCCCGACCACAACCGCATGCTGGCCCTCGATCTGAATCTTGTTTTCAGTTAAAAGTGTCATGATGCCTTGTGGCGTTGCTGAGCCATACGCAGGCTGATCCATGCTCATACGACCAAAGCCAAGGCAGGTTACGCCATCCACATCCTTTGCCAATGCAATAGCATCAAAACAGGCGCGCTCATCGATCTGTGCAGGAACGGGGTGCTGCAATAAAATTCCGTGCACGTCTGGATTGGCGTTCAATTTTTCGATTTCACCCAAAAGTTGTTCAGTCGTGGTCGATTGCGGTAACTCGACTTTAAGCGATTGCATACCAACCCGTGCACAAGCATTACCCTTCATACGCACATAGGTTGCAGACGCACCATCATCACCGACCAGAATCGTTGCTAAAATTGGAGTACGGCCTGATTTTTCTTTTAATGCAGCGACACGCACCTTTAAATCCGCTTCAATTTGTCCTGCAAGCGCACGACCATCTAGCAACGTTGCCATGAAAAACTCCAATAAGCCCAAAATTTGGAACGTATAATACCGCATGCGGCTCACGATTTAATGCGATTCTGGTGCGAAGGTTGTTTTTTTGGACGATTTTAGACAAGGAGTCCCTTGTTTTTTTGAGATCTCCTGCTAATATGTGCCTCCTTGGCTGGATAGCAAAATGGTTATGCCGCGGATTGCAAATCCGCTGACGCCGGTTCGATTCCGGCTCCAGCCTCCAAAGTTTTGATTTAAGTGTTGAATGAAAAAATTCAACATGAAAATCGGCGGTAAAAAACCCATCTGCCCAGATGGTGAAATCGGTAGACACAAGGGATTTAAAATCCCTCGCCTTCGGGTGTGCGGGTTCAAGTCCCGCTCTGGGCACCATTTTATGTAGTGAAACAAAAAGCCCGAATGCTTAAAACATTGGGGCTTTTTGTTGTCCAAACTAATCACTTTAGACTAATGAATCAACACAATCGCTTTCTGAATCGTGATCCATATCCCTATCGCCAGCGGAATACCCACAGCCAGCCACGCCAGTAAAACGACAATCGCAGGTGTTGTCGTAGCTGAGCCATCCATAATCGCTGCCGTAGAAGATGGGGCTTGAACTCGATCATGAGCAGCTTGTCGCTCACGCGCCAACTCCTCATCGGACATATACTTGTCTTCACTCACAGGTCGAACCAGTAAATTCAGGATGAAGCCCACAGCCAGCAAAGCAGCCAAAATATACATGGTAATGTCATAAGAATCCGCCTTGGCTACCCCATGCGCGAGTTGGTAATCACGAATATTGGTAATCAGCAGCGTACCCAACACGCCAGCTACAGACCAAGCTGTCAGCAAACGACCGTGAATGGCTCCAACCATTTGCGAGCCGAAGATATCGGCAAGATAAGCAGGAACCGTGGCAAAGCCGCCACCATACATCGATAAAATAATGCAGAAACACAGCACAAAGAGCGCCAAGTTACTGGCATGGGTGATGCTCGGAATAGCGACGTACAGCAAAACGCCGAGGGAAAGGAAAATGAAGTAGGTGACTTTGCGACCAATCACATCAGAGAACGATGCCCAGAAGAAACGCCCACCGATGTTGAACAAAGACAAGAGCCCTGTGAATCCAGCAGCGTACGTGGCAATTTGTTTTTTCTGATCCGCATTTAACTCATTAATCGACAGGTTCAAGCCGATCAAATGCCCGCCAAAGACCTCCTGTAGAAGTGGTGACGCCATGGCCAGAATGCCAATGCCAGCGGACACATTTAAACACAGGACTCCCCAAATCAACCAAAACTGTTTGGTTTTCCATGCCACATTGAGATGTACGTGTTTGGTCGTGGTGAGGCTCTGCTTTTTGCTGCTCTCCTCACTCCAGCCACTGGGTTTCCAGCCAGTTGCAGGAACACGATAACCAAAGGCACCGCCGAGCATGAAGATAAAATAGATACCTGCTAAGACTAAGAATGTTTGCCATACACCGACAGAAGTTGGCGTTGCAAAATGACGCATGAGGAAATCTGCAAGTGGTGCACCGATCATCGCGCCACCGCCAAACCCCATGATCGCCATGCCCGTCGCCATGCCCCGCTTATCAGGGAACCACTTGATCAATGTAGAGACGGGGGAGATATAACCAAGCCCCAATCCAATCCCACCAATCACCCCACCACCCAACCACATGAGCCAAAGCTGATGCTCATAGACGCCCAATGCAGTCAGCAATAATCCACCACACCAACAGACCGCCGCCACAAGTCCAGCTTTACGCGGGCCAGCATGCTCAAGCCAGCCACCAAAGAGAAAGGCAGAAGAGCCTAGAAACACGAAAAATAAGGTATACATGATACTGAGTGTAGAGACACTCCAATCGCACGATTGGGTAAACAGCTGCGTCATTAAGCCACTGCCCGTGGGGCATGCAACTGCTTTATCAATGCCAATGGCCTTGGACAAAGGCAGCCAAAAGACTGAGAAACCGTATGCCATACCAATGCACAAGTGAATAGCCAGCGCCGCTGGTGGAACCAGCCAGCGGTTGAAGCCCGGCTTTGCAATGGTGCGTTCTTTTGAGAGTAGAGCGTATTGATTCAAGATGAACTCCTTGTACAGGATTAAACCGTTATTGTTTTCTATTGCCGATCCAGCAATGACTTTTTAAACTGCTGCAGATGAAACAAAGAATAGGGAGGTTGGAACAGGATTGAGCGAATGACTTACTCAGAGAATGATCTGCAGATTGAGTTTAACCATTTGGAATACAAATTACCATTTTCAGGCAATCTTTCAACCTTTAAATACCCGACTCAAAGGCTAATGACTATCTTCTTAAACTTCTTAAAGCCCTTAAACGTCAGCCACCACATAGCCGTTTCGCCCTTGGCTTTTTGCTTGATATAAAGCCTGATCGACCTTCTTAATGAAGTCGACAGGTCGTTGTCCCATCAGAGGGACCGTCGAAGCCAGACCAATGCTGATCGTGACGGATTTCGATATCGTACTCACGGGATGAGGAATCGCAAGATCATGGATGACTTCCAACAATCGTTTGGCTTGAAGTATCGCCTGCGCTTCTTCAGTCATGGCAAACAATAAAAAAAACTCCTCCCCACCATATCGCGCAACAAAATCATCACTGCGCGTTGCGATCTTTGCGATCCCATCGGCAATTAACTTAAGACAATAATCCCCTTCGATATGACCTAAATGATCGTTGTAGTTTTTAAAGTAATCAACATCCACCATCATGATAGCGAGTGGAGTCTGATGTCGCATAGCCCGATCCCACTCTCGCTGCATGACGATATCCAGATAGCGCCGATTGGCAAGGCCCGTTAGTACATCTTGATGGGATAACACTTCCAGTTGTTTGGCTTGCACCGCATTCAACAGACCTTGCAAATAATTCTGCCGATGACGATGATCGGTGGCAAACACCAGACTCATCCCCAAAAAGCTGCTGAAGGTATAGGTGCGATGCAGAATCGTCCAATCAATTGGATGCTTAATATAGTGCGTCACCAAGATCCCCAGTAGACCACCGGACCACCCAGCTAACGTTGCCGTATAAAAACGCATGCCCACAAAACCATAGACAATCACTACCGCATACATCATCGCGGCATGATAGAGAATGCTACTTGCACCAGATGCAAGGACAACGGTAATGACAAAGGTAATGGCAATCGCCAGCGCACAGCAAACACAGGTATAAATATCAAACCACTGCGAAAATCGCTTAAAAAGGGACAATACCCATCCGATAAAAACGCAGGTGCCCACCCAGCTATAAAGCACAAACCAATTCCAGACTTGAGAGGCTGGCAGTAACTGATAAATCCCCAAAGATAAAAGAACATACAGCAAAAAGATGATCACACCGCGAGTACGAAACTCCCGAGCAGCCTCGTTTTGGTAGTGATAGCGGTATTCTTTTTCAAGTTTGTGCGGGAAACGAAGAAAATATTTTCGGCTATGCAAGAGTTTGGTAATTTGTTCATGTTCAAGCTGTAACACGTCCGTGTCATTTAATTTCATGCCTTAGATCCCTGCGACGAGACGTCGTATGTTTCTTATTATTTATTGGATGTCACGTTTTTGAGTATATCGTGTCTTAAGCTCGACTATGCCTCATTTTTCTAATGATATTTCTACTCTTTTGTATCGTTTTATATCATACCTAATACTGGTCTTATTCCCATTTTTTGCCGAGTCTACTGATCACTTACGCCAATGCTGCGTTGAACAACCTCATGCTAAACTTAAACGCTCAAACCATTAAATAACGTCGTTATATTAATAACATCAGTGCGGGGCTATTGCATGAAAAAGTTCGACCTCCAAGACAAGGTAATTCTGATTACAGGGGCTTCTGGGGGGATTGGTAAAGCGGTTGCTGAACGACTCTATGAATGTGGGGCAAAACTGGTATTAACGGACTTGTCTTTAGGAGCACTGAATACAACTTTTGCAGAAATGGATAAAAATCGCGTTTTCATCGCGACGCTAGATGTCGTGAATATGGCCGAAACCAAAGCCGTGGTGGCAGAAGCCATCAAACAATTTGGTCGAATCGACGTGGCATTTGCTAATGCTGGAATTGGTGCGAAGACTCCGACTACGATGCTCGCTATCGCAGATGACGAATTTCAACAAATCGTCAATGTAGACCTGTTCGGGGTTTGGAATACCATCAAAGCCACATTACCACATATTATTGATGCTCAAGGACACATCCTGATTACAGCCTCTATTTATGCATTCGTGAACGGAATGGCGAATGCTCCCTATGCGGCATCAAAAGCAGCAGTCGAATCATTGGGCAGAGCCTTGCGGACCGAACTGGCTGGAACTGGCGCAACCGCAGGTGTCTTGTATCCTGGTTGGGTTGCGACACCGATCGCAAACGTTGCTTTTGGCGGACATAGAGAAGCGACCGCACTCGTCAAGCATGCCATGCCCGGCCCTTTTGGTCGTGCGGTTCAACCTGTAGTAATCGCAGATGCTGTCATTGCAGGCGTTCAATCCAGAGCATCGCGTATCATTGTACCGAAGCGATGGATCCCCATGTCACTACTGCGCGGTCTATTGAATGCAACCAGCGATGCCTTGCTTGATCGCGATCGTAAAGTTCATCAACTGATTCGGGCGCTTGAGAAACGGGTAGCTGGGAATCAACAAGACTAATCCAAACGGGGCGATCAGTCCTATTGTATGAATGCTCTTTAAGTCAAAAGATACTCGAGTCCCTCATGTTTTAAAAATATGGGGGATTTTCATGGTTTTCCATTATTCAAATTTTAAGTTCACGCCCCATCTGATCGTCATGTCACTTGGTCATATAACTCAATAAAGGTTTGATTTTTTAGTATAGTATGCGCATAAAATTTGCATAAGTAATTATTGCCAAGCATGTTTTTTAATTTTTTAAAACCGGGGAATTCAATGTTAAAAAAAGCTTTTGCTTTACTCGTTATGTCTGCAGCGCTATCAGTCGCTGCGCCTGCCCAAGCTAAATCCAACTATAGCCTGCAACATATCTATACCCAATGCGGTATTGGCGGCTTGATATTCGGAAGAATCAGCCCTGTTCTTGCAGTCATTTCTAACGTGACTTGGGACTTAGGCACGACAGCAGCACTTTCAGACTCACTGTCCCCAAACCTTTGTGGTGGTCAAATCGTTGCAAGAGCCGTGTTCATTAAAGAAAACTTCCCATCCATTGAACAAGATCTGGCAAGTGGTCGTGGCGAACATTTAACCGCGCTGAACGGCTTGATGGCATGCCCAGCAGCGAATAGCCATATTCGTGATGACTATGCACACTACACGCTAAGCCCAGCCTATCAGCAGGGAAAGACAACAGAGAACAGCGAAGAGTTATTCCAGATCGTGAATGACAATTTAGAAGCGGCTCATTGCTCAATCGCTTAAAGTCTTTCACACAGAATGCTGACTAAATCATATTCCATATCTTTTTACGTTAGCATTCTGCTGTGTTGCTTACCGCAAGCCTATGCACAAACAGAATCCGTGGAGAGTACGCAACAACTCCAACAAGAAGCTCTCGATCTGCATTTAGCCGAAGCCCCAGTCTGGCAGAAGCTGATTTTGTTTAAACAGCATGCCGAAATCATATCTCTACACTTTTATTTCAGTGACTTAAGCGCAGCACACCTCAAACAGATCACCCCACAACAAGAGTTAGATGCAACGATTAAAGCGTTGCATGATGACCCAAAACTCATCTGCCAATACCCCGCACGTTATTATTGGTTAAGCCAACAATTAACCCATATGCCATCGACGGCCTTAGAAAGCTGTAAGAATCTGCCCAATACGCAACAAGACATTCGCTTATTGCTCGTCAGTGGCTATTTAAAAAATCCAGTCTCAACATTTGGGCATGTACTCATCACCATCGGTGGGCAGGATGAGCGGCAAAATCTATTAGACAGCGCCTATAACTACGGCGCACAAATACCCAATCACGAAAGCAGTATGAACTATATCGTTAAAGGCTTATTCGGCTTTTATCATGCACGTTTTGCAAATAGCCAATATTTTAAGCAGGATGTGGTTTACGCAAAGACTGAGCAGCGGGATATCTGGGCCTATACGCTGAACCTAACCGCTGAACAAAAGGCGCTATTGATTTATCACTTGGCAGAAATCCAGTCTCACTCAATAGACTATTATTTTATTAAACAAAACTGCGCATATCGTTCTGGCGAGCTATTAGAGCTGATTGCGGATATTAAAATCACCAACCGCATTACGCCTTGGTATGCACCTGAGTATATCTTTGATCAGATTGAGGAGTATCGACACCTTCATCCTGATTTTATTAAAAGTGTGGAGTATCTACCCTCCGATCAAAATAAGTTATATTTTGCGTTCTCAAAAATGCGGAAACGGTATCAAGATGAAATCAATGACTATATCAAAACAGGTGAACTTCATCATATCGAACAGTTTGACGTTCCCGATCAAGAAAAAATATTAGATTTTTTAATTGCTTATCTGAATTTAAAACAAATTGAAAAGAACAAAAAAGAGTACGACACGCAGAAAAAGCAATTGGTCAGAATGCGCATTCAGCTTCCCATCGGTGAGGATGAGCAAGAGATAATGCCCTCTCGTGCCTCTCCCGCTCAGGGTGAAAAGCCCAGTAAACTCGCACTAGGTCTGGGCAATGATCAGGGATACCTGAACTTCACTGTATTTAATAAAGATATGCTCAGTGCAAATAGTAATTTGCATAATGAGTTCAAAATATTGGAGTTTTCTTGGAAATATCAGCAGGAGGCGCTCAAGCTGCAGACTGCAGATTTCATTCATATTTTAAAGATTGAAGACCTGAGTCAAAAGCTGACAGGAGAGAAAAAACTGTCATGGGAATTAGCCCTAGGCGCTAAGCCTGATATCTATACGGGAGAGTTACATCGCCCTTATACCCGTGGAAGCCTAGGTGTCGGTTATGACTTTGGTCCGCACTTGGTCGGATATAGCTTACTTGGTGCAGAGCTCAATGACAGTCCACAGAAATTAGATGCCATCAGTGAAACGGCATTGGTCTATCAACAAGAGCCCTTTGCTGTGAAGCTCAGTCAAACTTTTCAGCAACGACGAGACCATGCTTTGGCGCATGAAACACGATTTGAGCTGAGATATCGAGTCGCAAAGAATATGGACTTCAAATTACAGCTTTCTAATCGCGATAATAATCTGGCCTATCAGTATTACTGGTAAATTAATCTAAGCTTATACGAGCTTATATAAAGAAGTAACCTTTCCATAGAGTTGGCTATGTCCTGAGTGGTTTCTTTACACCATCAAGTCGCTAAAGCGGTCAATTCTTTAAATAAGGAATCAACTCATACTCTGCAATTTGCAGGGAGCACCAAACACATGAGCGATTCCAATATCTTTTTTCTCAATGCCGATGAGGCCATGCGCCGCATCGGCGTGGATACCACTGAGATTTATCGTCGCATTGGCATTGATCCAGAAAAACTTCTACAGCCTGGGGTACGGATTCCTCATCAAGCTCAGGTGAGATTTTGGGCTGTCGTAGAGTCAGTCACGGGCGATGCAGAAATTGGCTTGCATTTGTGTCCTTTTGTGTCACCCTTTGCAGGTGAAATTATGAATCATCTCTTCATCAGCAGTCGTACCATACGCGATGGTGTGCGGCGTGCGACAAAATATCTACGACTGATTAGTGACCATATGGATGTCCATCTGGTTACTAATGAACCTGATCAACAAGCCTCTCTTATTGCCACACTGGGAGATACGAGTACGCCACGCCACACCGAGATCATGTTCTTCTACGGTATGCTTCAAGCTTTCAATCTTGCAACTGCTGGAAAATTTAAACCTGAACGACTTGAACTGCGCGCCATAGCGCTGGATAACCGCCAAGAGTTTGAAAGCATTTTCGGCTGCCCAGTAGACTTTGGCGCATCTGCAACTCGGATCTACTTTGATCGTGCGATGCTTGACTTGCCGCTCCTACATGCCGATCCCGATCTGGCAAATGCTCAAGAAGCAGTCGTCCATCGTCATATGCGCCGTTTAGCGCACCTAGATACGGTAGATGCCGTGCGTACGATCATGGTCAGTGAACTGGAGAGCGGATTGTGCTCTCCTAGCTGGATAGCATCCCAGTTAAAACGCTCGCCACGCGGACTACGGGCGGAACTACTTGATGCAGGAACCTCTTTCAATCAGATTCTTGATGATGTAAGACGTTCCGTTGCAAAGCAACTGTTAGCACAGACAGAAGAACCAATTGCATATATCGCGCACCTCACAGGCTTCGCAAATCCCAACGCGTTTTTCCGTGCATTCAAAAGATGGAACGGCAGTACACCCATGCAATACCGTATACAAAAAAACAGAATCAAAAAGAATAAGTGAAATAGAAAAACCAAAGCTTAAAGCCTAGGAATATGACAGAAACCTAGCCTCTCCATGACAACCCGACTTGCAACAGTGACGAAGATCATCCTGCCCCATAGGTACTACGGAATCGCACTTATGCACCTAAAATTCGAACGTTCCAACTGAAGCATAGCCTCTACGGAGGATGCTAGATATCCCTAAGCTTTCGGTACTTAACTTCAGTTGAACAACTCAATCATAAAAACAGGACAATACTATGCGCTTCCAAAATAAGGATAATACTATGCGTTCTCACAATAGCGGTGTGGCTACTCTTGCTTTAGCAATCGGCCTACTTACTATCGCACCTGCAGCATTGGCGGTGGACTATAGTCCTTACGTTGCTCTGGGTGATTCCTACACTGCTGCACCCGGTATTTTGCCTTTAGCTGGGATACCTATTGGGTGTACACGTTCCGCTAATAACTATCCGCACCAAGTCGCATCAATCATCGGCGCTAGCCTAACCGATGTCAGTTGCGGCAGCGCGACTACCGCCAACATGACACAGTCGCAATTTGTAGGTGATGGCTCCAACGCCCCGCAGTTTGATGCGTTAAGCACTAATACCAAGCTGGTGACGGTTGGTATTGGTGGCAATGATGTGCCATTCGGGGAAATCGCTGGAGTCTGTGCGGGACTTGGCGTCACAAATCCATGGGGTTCGCCTTGTAAGGATTTCTACAACATCACTGGCACGGATCAAGGCATAGCAAAGGCTAACGCCGTTGGTCCCAAGATCGCCACCGTTGTACAGGGCATCCATAGCCGATCACCCAATGCCAAGATATTAGTCGTTGGTTATCCGATGGTCGTACCCGCAGCAGGCGGCACTGTCTGCTTCAACTATGCCGTACCTATTGCGGCTGGCGATCTACCTTACGTGAATCAAATCGAACAGACGATGAACAGCGCCATCAAGACTGCAGCAGAGGCCAATGGCGCCGTGTTCGTGGACATCTACCAGTCAAGCATCGGCCATGATGCCTGCCAACCAGGAAGCGCTCAGTGGGTAAACGGGATTATCCCTACCAGCACAGGCTACTGGCCTGTTCACCCTACACTGGCTGGTGAACAGAACATTGCCAATCAAGTATTAACCAAGCTCGACTACTGATGCATGTGCAAACGGGCGGGTATCACACCTGCCTGTTTCATTTCACGAAATAACAAAAACTTGAGTAGGCTCCGATGATTAATTGTCATCTAAAACCTAACCAATCCTCCTCAATCATGAGCCCCCATCCGCTCAACCACATAATCCGCAGGATAATTCTCTCCAACCGAGTACGCGGCAATCTTACTCAAATGGCTATAAGGTAAGTTTGTTTCCACATGCCATTGGTCAAAACAACTTTGGATACGCTTTAAATCTTTTTGGCTGCTGGGTTCATCCGCAATATCAAGCCCCGCATGTTGTAATGCCAGTATCACATCACGACTCAGTAGATACATATCCTTACCCATGCGACGTAGAAAGTACCGCCCCGTCATGCCGCCTAAACGACTACCATGTTTTTTCAAATATCGCAGCAAGCCTAATTGATCCTGTTCATCCCAATTGGCAAAGAAATGGGCTGCACTGCCATGCTCTTCGGCAAGCTCTCGCAAAAAGACGGCATTCTTATAGACGGCTTCAATCTTTTGCCAATTACGCACAACTCGGGTGTCAAACAGATACGCATCCCAGACGGTATCGGGCAATAGCGCTAATTTTTCCACATCAAAACCAAAAAAAGCCTCCTCAAACTGTGACCATTTATTCTCGATCACTTGCCAATTAAATCCCGCTTGATTAATGCCTTTGGCAATCATCGAAAGATAGCGAGAGTCTGGTATGGCAGCGAGCTCATCACGGCTAAGCACAACTGGCAACAATTGACTCAATGCTTCGACGCCGCCCTTGCGATCCAGTGCACGTTCATAGATTTTTCTAAATGCTTGCATTGATGTTCTCCACAAGAACGAACGCTTTTTTAAAATACGCTGGATGATTTAACACTTTTCAATTCGCAGCTTGAAAGGATAGTTTCATTAAATTGAATGCGAAGAAGAATCTCACACCTCAATGCCCACTGCAATCTCATCAACTGTCTTTTCTTCTTTCGGATCAAACACCCCCATCAACTCCCCTCTTAACCACTGATTCGCAGGATCGGCTTGCCGCTGTTGGTGCCAATACAGATGCAGCTCAATGCCGGGCAGAGATAATGGCAGCGGTAAAATGACATTTCCCAGTGCCGTATTCATGGTCATGGCTTGATGCAGCGGCATCGTCAGTAACAGATCACTCTGAGCGACCAAGCGACAAGCTGCCTCATAATATTGGCAACGCACCACCACCTGACGCTCAATGCCTAAACGTGATAAAGCAATATCTTCAACTGACTTGCCTGAGCGCCGTGAAGACACCGTGATATGACGTGCTGCCAAATATGCATCCGCATCAAGCACACGCGGCTGTCGACTCACCACCGCAAACTCGTCTTTGAGTAAAGACACATGACAAATATCAGGAGAGGTTGGCTGTGCAACATCAATCGCAAAATCAATACGACCTGCCACAAGATCTGCACGCAAATTTTCACGGTCTAAGCGGATACTGGAAAGCTCAAGATTGGGGATTTTGGCGTGCAATGCTTGGGTGATGGCGGGCAGGATGCTGGGTTCTAACTTGTCATTCATGGCCAGTGTGATATGGCTAATATCGCGAGCAGGTTCAAAGCTTTGATTGCGTAGTACTGCTTGACGAAATAGGGCTAATGCCTCTTTTACATCAGGCCAAAGGCGATCGGCAAGTGGTGTCGGGACAACCCCTTGCCCTTCCCGCACAAACAAAGGATCACCGAGGCTGACACGTAATCGCCCAACAGCATGACTGACTGCCGACTGACTTAAAGACAGGATTTCAGCAGCATGGGTTAGATTACGTTCACGATAGACCGTATCAAAGACACGGAACAAATTGAGGTCCAGACGATCCAAGCGACTTAATTCATTAATTTCATGCATGATATACCATGAGAAATGATCATTTTCTACATCGTACGATAAACCTTAAGATACGGATATGCCTTAAGTGTGATTGATAACAAAGACGCATCATAAAATTTTCAAGGAGAGTGTCCATGCAATTCGAACTGAACAACCGAGGACAGGACATCTTAAAACGTGTCAAAGCATTCATTCGTGATCATATCGAACCCGTCGAACCTGCCTTCTGGGCAGAAGTTCGTGCCACCAATCCCAGCGGTGACTGGCAACACTGGAAAGTTCCCACAATACTTGAAGACCTGAAAAACAAAGCAAAAGAACAAGGCCTATGGAATCTCTGGCTGCCTGATGCTGAGCTTGGTGCAGGGCTGAATATTCAAGAGTACGCACACATCGCCGAGCAAACGGGTCGCAGCCTCCTCGCCCCGACCGTATTTAACTGTAACGCCCCCGATACAGGCAACATGGAAGTGCTGTGGCGCTATGGCAGCGAAGATCAAAAGAAACAATGGCTCGCCCCACTATTAGCCGGTGAAATTCGTTCCGTCTTCTTTATGACAGAACCTGATGTTGCTTCTTCGGATGCAACCAATATGCAAGCCACGGCCATTATCGATAACGATGAGATCGTGTTGAATGGACGTAAGTGGTGGTCTAGCGGGGTCGGTGATCCACACTGCAAAATTGGTATCTTCATGGCGCATACCCCCAATGAAGGCAGAGGCCGACATCACCAGCACTCGATGGTCTTGGTACCGCTGGATACTCCGGGGGTCAAGATTGAACGCATGTTGCCCGTCTTCGGTGAATATGATGCCCCGCATGGTCATGGTGAAGTCAGTTTTACCAATGTGCGCCTACCAATCAGTAATTTCATTGTCGGCCCGGGTGAGGGTTTTGCCATTGCCCAAGGGCGTCTCGGGCCCGGTCGGATTCATCACTGTATGCGCTGCATCGGCGCTGCAGAAAAAGCGCTCGAACTCATGATTGATCGCGGCACACAGCGTATAGCTTTTGGCAAACCACTTATCAATCTGGGTGGTAATCTGGAGCGTGTTGCAGATGCGCGCATCGCCATCGACCAAGCACGTCTCATGACGCTCTATGCAGCATGGAAAATGGATACTTATGGCACTTCAGGTGCCATGACGGAAATTTCTGCAATTAAGGTCATTGCACCCAATGTCTTGCAACAAGTCGCAGATATGGCAATCCAGATACACGGCGGTGCAGGCGTATCTCAGGATACTCCCCTTACTGGCTTCTTTATCCAAGCACGTAGCTTAAGACTTGCGGATGGACCCGATGAGGTGCATAAAGGAGTCATCGCACGCATTGAGCTTGCCAAACGAAACATTGGCGAGACAAAATCTAAATAAGCAAAGGGATCATTGCGCATGTCAACAAAAACTAAACGCGTCTTTATTACTGGTGGTGCAAGCGGCTTGGGCCGAGCACTCGCTTTCCACTATGCCCGTGCAGGCTGGCACATATGTATCGCGGATGTCAGTGATGTACGCGGTGAAGAGACCCGTCAGGAACTACAACGCATCAGCCCTTCCACTGAGGTGCTTCATCGTCATGCGGACGTCACCCGTGAAGAAGACCTGCAAGCCATTGCTGATGAGCTTGATCAACGTTGGGGCGGTTTGGATGTCCTCATCAATAATGCGGGCGTTGCTCAAGCGGGTGCGATAGAAGATGTGTTGATCAGTGATTGGGAGTGGATTCTCAATATCAATCTGCTGGGTGTGGTACGAGGCTGCAAAGTCTTTACGCCGATTTTCAAACGCCAAGGTCACGGTCATATTGTCAACATTGCTTCCATGGCAGGTTTACTCGATGTCCCCCGCATGGCCTCCTATACGTCTCCAAAGCTGCCGTGGTCGCACTCTCAGGCACGCTTGAGCAAGAACTGATGGATGCTGGCATTCATGTCAGCGTCGTCTGCCCATCCTTCTTTCAAACCAACCTTGAAGAGACGATGCGTACAACTGATCCCGGCCTCAAGAAAATGATGGGTAAACTGCTCAGCAGCGGGAAGCTCACCGCTGAACAAGTGGCTGAACGAATTGTTCTTGGTGTGGAAAAGCATGAATCATATATCTTGCCGCATATTGCTGGTGAGCGCCTCTGGCTGGCTAAACGCTACCTACCCCAACGACTCTACAGCAAACTATTTCAGCGCAGTGTTAGTCGGATGAAACCGCGCAAAAGCTGACAAATACGTTACATGTATCACTACGCATTCAAATAAAAATCAGGATCAAAACGATCCATAGGAAAGCAAAAATGGCACTCATTGATCAAGGTGGCTCCATCCGTCACGGCGAAGAACTGGATATCCAGAAAGTCGATAGTTGGTTACGTCAGCATTTACCCGATCTTGCGCAAAAACTGCCTGAGGTCACTCAATACTCTGGCGGTGCATCGAACTGGACGTATCATCTAAAGTACGCCAATCATGATCTGATTCTGCGTCGCCCACCCGCTGGCACCAAAGCCAAAGGCGCACATGACATGGTGCGCGAATACAACATCCAGAAGCAGTTGAAAGCCGCTTACCCTGCTGTGCCGGAGATGATTGCGCTCTGCCAAGATGATGCAATCATTGGCTGTGAGTTCTATATCATGCGCCGCATCGAAGGCATCATCCCGCGCGCCAACCTGCCTAAAGAATTGACGATGACCAAGGATGAGGTACACACTTTATGTACCAATACCCTCGACCAGCTCATCGCACTGCATCAGGTGGACTATCGTGCGGCAGGCCTTGAATCGATCGGCAAAGGCAGTGGCTACTGTAAACGTCAAGTCGATGGCTGGAGTGGACGCTATGAAAAAGTGAAAACATGGAATGTCCCGTCATACAAAGGTATTCGCAAATGGCTCGCAGACCATACACCCGAGGATTCTGCAACTTGTGTCATCCATAATGATTGGCGCTTTGACAACGTGGTTCTTGACCCAACCCAGCCAACAAAGGTGATTGGTGTATTAGATTGGGAGATGGCAACTCTCGGAGATCCGCTGATGGAACTCGGCAATGTCCTTGCCTATTGGATTCAATCGAATGACGACATTATTCTGCGCAAGATGCGTCGCCAACCGACTCATCTTCCAGGTATGCTCACTCGATCACAAGTGGTGGATTACTATCAGCACAAAACTGGGGTCGAAATCAAAAACTGGGCGTTCTATGAAGTGGCGGGCTTATTCCGTGTCGCCGTCATCGCCCAGCAAATCTATTACCGCTATCACCATAAACAAACGGATAACCCAGCGTTCAAAAACTTCTGGCTCATCAACTGGGCCATCTGGCGACGTTGCCGCCAAACCATCGCGGCAAGTCGAGGTTAAGTCATGTCTACCATTACCCTGATTCGCCATGGTCAAGCTTCGTTCGGCAAATCCGATTACGACCAGCTCTCTGATACTGGTTATGACCAAGCACGACGCCTAGGTCAAGCCCTTGCCGAACGCGAAGAGTTGATCGATACCGTCTTCATTGGCGGTATGCTGCGTCATCGCCAAACCGCCGAAGCCTGCCTTGAGTCCATGGGACTCGATCTGCCCTTGCAAGTACTTCCCGATTTCAGCGAATTTAACCACGAGCACATTCTTGAAAAATCTGAGCCACGCTATCGTGATCGGGAATGGATTATTCAGCAAGCCATGCAGCAGTCTAGTCGACCTGAAGAGGTCTTTATGCAAATGTTTAAAGCTTCAATTACCCGTTGGGTCGATGGCCAACATGAGCAAGATTACGATGAAACTTGGCCTCAGTTTCAACAGCGCGTGAAGTCTGGACTAGACACTGTGGCTTCATTGTTGAATCAATCCCAACATGCGCTGGTCTTTACATCGGGTGGATGCATCTCGGTCATTGCCCAAGCGTTATTGGAGCTCAACAATAGTGCGACCTTCCGTACCAACTGGACACTCGCCAATTGCGGACTGACCCGTATCGCCCAAAGCGCTCGTCATCGCAATCTGATGAGTCTCAATGAATATGGACATTTTAGTGGCCGTCATCACTCGCTTTTGACATTTCGCTAACCACCCAATCAAGGAATAATAAATCATGCGCAAAAATATCCTCATCACTGGTGCAAGCTCTGGAATTGGCGCGGGTATGGCTCGCGAGTTCGCGGCACGTGGACACAACCTAGCATTATGTGCACGACGTATTGAACGCCTCGAAGAGCTCCAGCATGAGCTAACAGAGAAATACGGTATCAAGGTGTCGGTACGCGTGCTCGACGTGAATAATTACCCACAAGTTTTTGAAGTCTTTGAAGCGTTTGCCTCTGAATTTGGTCAACTAGACCGCATCATCGTCAATGCTGGCGTGGGTAATGGACGACGCATCGGTAAAGGTCACTTTGAGATTAATCGTCAGACCGCCGAGACCAACTTCATCGCAGGGCTTGCTCAGTGTGAAGCTGCGGTCGGTATATTTCGCCGCCAGAATGCCGGCCATCTGGTGACGATTTCATCCATGAGTGCATTCCGAGGATTACCACGCCATCTGACCACTTACGCTGCAAGTAAAGCCGCAATCGCCGCACTGACCGAAGGCATCCGTGCAGAACTCTTCGATACTCCTATCAAAGTCAGTACGATCCTGCCCGGCTACATCCGGACAGAACTTAATGCAGGTGCCAAGAAATTACCTTTTGAAGTCAGTGAAGAAGTCGGTAGTAAAGCCCTCGTTCAAGCGATTGATCGTGAACCGAGTACGGCTTGTGTCCCTAGCTGGCCTTGGACACTGGTTGGATTCTTTATGAAGCATTTTCCGCTCAGATGGGTGATTAAATTAGGCTAGCCTCTACAATGGCGATAACAATCATTCAAATGAATTAACTCCATTAGAACGGAATCTGTAGCATGAGCGTATTGTCCTTCCCGATCATTGATCCGCATATTCACCAATGGAACCCTTACCATACCCCGCATAAAGCAGCGCTATTGGTAAAACTTCTTGGACGATTCCCACGCCTCATGGACCATACTGTGCGTACGGCATTGCCACAAGCAACGATCGACTTTATTGGGCTGACTGAGGGGGCACTATCGGCATATTTGCCTGCCAACTATGTGAAAGACAGTGCTCCATTTGCGGTTGAAGCGGTTATACACATCGAGGCTGATTGGCATCATCATCACGGATTGGGTGTTGTAGAGGAGACCGCGTGGGTCTCTAAACTGCCTTTTGGTCAAGGTCATACGCCAAAGCTCGGCGCAATTATTGGTAAAGCAGATCCGCTGAGTCCTCACTTTGAGGACATCCTCAAAGGGCATATCACAGCTTCGCCTTTATTTCGGGGTATCCGTTGTATGGCGGCTCATCACTCAGATCCGGGTGTACATGGATTTTGTGCCTATCCTAACCTCTATACGAATCCCATTTTCTTAAAGCGTTTTGAGAGACTTGCGCACTATGGCTTAAGTTTTGATGCATGGGCTTACTCAACCCAACTGCCCGATGTGACTTATTTAGCCAAACAATTTCCTGAAATCAAATTCGTCATTGACCACTTAGCCACCCCTGTCGGCATCTTCGGTCCAGTGGGTCGCTCTACGGGATACACGGTCGCACAACGTGCAGGGATATTGAGTCAATGGAAGGATGACATCGCGGAGCTTGCAGCGTTGCCCCATGTCCATGCCAAAGTGTCGGGGCTACTCATGCCAGTATTGGGGCATGATTTCCATAAACAGCATGAGCTTGCCAGTGTAGATATGATCGTCAATCTGTTGGGTCCATTGGTTGAATACGCATACAAAGTCTTTGGACGCGAGCGTTTGATCTTTGCCTCCAATTTCCCGATGGATAAAGTCACTGCACGACTGCCCGATATTATTGAGGCCTATGCACAGCTCATTGCACCCAATGGTGAGGCAGCGTTAAAAGCCGTGTTTCGAGAAAATGCGATTCGGTTTTATGGTCTTCAAAGTAAAGCGACTGACTGATAACAGTAGATTTAAAACAAATCACACCTCACATAAAATCAAGATGAGGAATTGAAACTTGGACTCAAGCATCATCAGCACCCTTGAAAGCGTCTATATCCAGACCCGCTTAGGGCAGATTCGGGTACGAACTGGAGGACAAGGACCTGACAGTATTCTATTCTGGCCTAGCTTACTCATGGATGGTTCGATGTGGTCGGCACAGGCGACATACTTTATCAGCCGATACCGAGTCATCTTGCTTGATTCACCAGGCCATGGTGAAAGCTCGCCTCTCCATCAAAGATTTACTTTCGATGAGTGTGCTGTGGTGGTCACTCAAATTCTTGATGCACTCGACATTCAGCACGCCCATTTCGTTGGTAATTCATGGGGAGGCATGATTGGCGGCACCTTCGCAGCGCAGTATCCTGACCGGATTGGCGTAGCCGTTCTCATGAATGCGACAGCATCTACCGCTGGGTTATATCAGAAGCTGGAGTTTCTGATGTTGACACGACTTGTAAGTATAATCGGTTACATACCTAGTCCTTTAGTCAGTCGCGCAATCAAGGCTTTCATTGGACCTACTTCAGAACGAGAGCGACCACAGGTTGCAGATTCGATTCGCAAATCACTCCATCACATTAATCCCCGCTCTGTCATCTGGGCTATTGATTCTGTTGTTCCCTTTCGCCCAGATCAACGCCTGCTGTTCCAAAGCATTCGCACGCCTGTACTGATCGTCGCAGGGGGAGAAGATCGAACATTTAGCGTCGCGGAGACACGCATTATGGCTGAGGCAATCCCACACGCTGAATTCATGGTGATGCCCCATACAGCACACCTTGCTGCACTGGAATGCCCTGATGAAGTGAACACGCTAATTAATGACTATTTACAGCGGTATCAATCATGAAGCCATTATCATGACCGTTTCCGACTCGGCAATATATTCATATACTTACAAATAATCCCCAGCATGATTTCATCTGCACCACCACCTATCGAGATGAGGCGACTATCTCGATAAGCTCTGGCGACGATGTTGTCCCACATGAAGCCCATTCCGCCCCAGTATTGCAAACAGGAGTCATTGACCTCACGCAACAAGCGACCTGCTTTTAGTTTTGCCATTGATGCTAGACGTGTGACATCTTCTCCACTAATATGCGCCTCACAGGCCTGATAGGTCAGTGCGCGTAATGCTTCAACCTCAGTCATGAGCTCTGCCATGCGGAAGTGGATGACTTGGTTATCAATCAGCGGCTGACCGAAAGTCGTCCGCTCGCGGCAATAATCAATGGTGGCATTGATAACCGTCTCACTGCCCAATAATGCACCAGCCGCCGCACATAAACGTTCTTCTTGGAATTGCATCATCTGCATCATAAAACCCATGCCCTCAGCGCCTACACGATTGCGCTGTGGCACGCGAACATTATCAAAGAAAACTTGCGCGGTATCGGAACTGCGCATCCCCATCTTGTCCAATTTCTTAGACAAGGTAATCCCGGGTGTATTAGCTGGCACGATGATCATGGATTTATTGACATGGGGTTTATCATCGGATGTATTTGCTAACAAACAGAAAAAGTCTGCTTGGGTAGAATTGGTGATCCACATCTTGCTGCCATTGATTACATAGTCGTCACCATCTTTCTTGGCGTAGGTCTTAAGCGATGCAACGTCCGATCCTCCACTCGCCTCACTCACGGCAATGGCAGCCACATAGTCCCCAGCAATTGCAGGCGTCAAAAACTCATCACGAAGCTCTTTAGACCCAAATCGAGCCAGTGCTGGAGTCGCCATATCGGTCTGTACACCGATCGCCATCGGTACACCGCCACAGGCAATACGACCAAACTCTTCAACAACCACCATTTGATAAGAATAATCCAGACCCAAACCGCCATTTTCAACAGGCTTATTGATCCCAAGTAGTCCCAGATTACCCATTTTTTTAAAGAGCTCATGGGCAGGGAAAATATCAGCATTTTCCCAGTCATTCACATAAGGGTTAATTTCCTTATCAACAAATTGTCGCGCGGTACGCCGTAGCGCCTCGTGCTCAGCAGTAAATTTCATCACTCATTCCTTAAATCTAAAAATCGATTATGCCTTTGACTCTTCTTTCGCTGACAACACAGCGCGCGACCTTGAGAGACTCTCTTTAGTTATGATTTAAAGAAAGCACTTTAGTATGGACATAGCTTCTGCCAAACCACTCAGCAAAAAACAACAATTTGATATGTCTTTTTTTGCTAATCAACCCCGCTATATGCGTAGCAAAGGACTCAATCACCATAAAAGGGCACCCTTAAGAACTGTATGCGTTTTGATCGAAATTGATCGCTACGACCTTAAAAAGCGTAAAATGAATTAGAGCCGCAGTTAAAAGCATAGGCTTCATTGCGTTATTGTGGATCTAGAAATTGAATGTCAGTTCTCATCAAAACGAGGAGATCGACCATGTATAAAAATATTTTTATCGCTATAGACGGCAGCGCAACATCTGATCTCGCTTTGCGCGAGGCTCTTAAATTCGCAATGATCGGCGCAAAACTCACAGCCGTCACCGTACTCGACAATCCGCTCCAAACCTATAATACCCCTGATGTACTCGCCTTCAACTTTGAAGAAGCACATGCTGCGTTCGCCAAGCAGGCTGAGAAAGTTTTGGAAAACGCGCAGGTCTTTGCTGAACAGCATAGCCAAATCAAAATCCAAACTCAGTTGATTGATTTAGGGTTCAGTTCTGGGCATGACGATATCGCCCGTGCAATTCTGAAGAGCGCAGAGGAGAATGGCGCTGACTTGATTGTCATCGGTACACACGGACGTCGCGGGATCAAACGTCTTTTTCTCGGCAGTGTGGCAGAACAATTAGTTAGACGCTCACAACGCCCCGTACTCCTGATCCGCAACCCTGCTGAAACGTCTCAGGAGTCTTCATGAATTTAAATCCTGCGGAACTATATTTCAGTTGCGCCCGTTACACTTAGAAGTTTAAGAGGAGATTATATAACCTTGATAGACAAGCAGTTATCAAGGTTATTCCTGTCTATGTGTATTGCTTATAGATTTTGCCTTACGACCTTAAATCCATATTTAAATCGCTATAACCCTATTCACAAACTCGTATAGAACTTGTCACGAGTCAGAAACATATGCCATATACCATTGTATAAATTTTATCACTTGGTATAAATTATGGTTTCCGCACTCAAGACATCCACCTTTAAAGTCTCGTACAAAATACTCATTTCAGCTACTTTGCTCAGTGCCTCCCTAGGTACTTATGCATCCTGTTTAGAAGATTATTATGGTGGGCAAGAGCCTGTTCTGGTTAACCAGAAACTAGCCACCCGTTTTACTGACCTCTGTTTCTCAGCATTCGGCATTGGCTATTCTGGTGTCACCAAAACACCGCTATGGTCTGCAGAATATTTGACTCAAGCACATGTCCAGCAAGCTGCAACACTGGTCCGTGTGGATAGTTTTCATGAGGAAACAGCTTTGCCTGTCGCCGACCGCTCCACGCTTGCCGACTATAAAGGCAGTGGTTATGACCGAGGTCACAACACCCCGAATGGTGACATGTACGATACCACTGCACAGCACGATAGCTTTTCTTTAGCCAACATTGTGCCGCAGGTTCCTAAGAACAACCAAGGCATCTGGGCAACACTTGAAAAGCGTACTCGTGATTCGGTCACTAGAAATGGCAATGCCTATGTCATTACAGGTGGCGCTTATATTGGTAGCACACTGCTAACAATCGGCAATGGCGTTACCATTCCCACACATATGTATAAAGTCGTGTACTTTCCAAACAAGGATGCAGCAGGCGTATACTGGTCAACCAACGATACCAGTGGGACTTACAGCATCATTTCACTTGCTGATTTGGAGAGTAAAATTGGTATAAATTTAATGCCCACCCTATCCAGTACGGTTAAACAAACCGCACTAAATCTTGATGGGCTATAATTTCAAAACGAATAACAAGGGAACAATATGACTGACTTTATACCCTATGCAGACGAAAGCTCGGTTTTAACTATTGGCGAGTTTACCGTCGAAAACCGGACAGATCGCATTAGTCTCTATGGTTCACTTGCACTGACCAAAGATAAGATTGGGTTAGGCTACGCAAAGACATTACAAAGTCTGCTCAATGGCATCGTGACGGAACTCGAAAAATCTGATCTGCCAGATAAGATTGCGATTAAGCCCACCAAAACGATTGCTAATCCGTTTAACTAGTTCGTTTAATGAGCACATTAACATTTTGGGCTTTAAAGATTCAAAGAGATGTGATGGATATCAATCAAAAAGACAGGACTTATGCTTCTGTCTTTTTTGTTCTCACCAGTCCACCGCTACTGCTCCACACGGGGGTTGCATCCCCATTATAAATAACCAGATTGCCATCATCTTGCAGTACGATCTGTATCTGTGGGGCTGCATTGGTTCGCCCTGACTTCGAATGCCAAAGCGCATGATCACCTTTGCTGTTATACACGACAAAGTTTCCATCGCTTTGCAAAACAGCCCAGTTTCGATCACCCAAGGTATTGGAATTCCATTTTACGTTTCCATTTGACTGGTTATAGACCACCAAATTGCCGCTCGGGTGCATTATCAAACGATACTGACCTTGTGGGGATGTCAGAAAATCACCCATGTACAGGACTTGTCCGATATCGAGTTTCGTACGTATAGCAACCATATTTCATTACCCCTAAGGCCAATAATTGAATACTCCTTTTTTGGTTATCAATAGTTTAAATTTTATTGTTTGATAAAATATCCTAGCTTTCGCTTTTGACTCTACCTTAAACAAGACCCTTCACATTAAAGAATCGTTAAACAAAATCGATTTTCTTTAAGCTTTTAAAGCACCATCTTTTTAAAAGTAAACGTCGATTTATTCTCGAATACAATCCTCTGGAATAAATCGAGAATCCAGAGTCAGTTATTTGAATATGCTATCTATACAAATACCATTTAGCGCTATCATGCTGTAATAAAATGAGTGATCATTCAAATACTTTACATCCCAATGAAAATAGAACTTAAAATAAAATAGGAATATAAAAAGGACTCCACCATGACTCATATCAGCCTATTGCGCACCGCAGGCACAGGTCTACTTCTTGCTCTCTCTCAACTGGCTACCGCAGAAAGTGACTTGCAGGCAAATCCCTATCGCCCCAGTGTTGGTAGTCCTGCCACTCTTCCCGTACCCGGATATCTTGAAGTTGAATTTGGTGTTGCAAATGCCAATACCAGCGGCTCAAATACCAAAAACTCTCCCTTACTCTTGAAGTATGCCTTCAATGAACGGATTGGACTGACCTTAGGCTTGAATCCATTAACCCAAGTCAAAACAGATAGCAGTCGTACAACAGGTCTTGGCGATGGTAATTTAACCTTGAAGTTAACCCAGCCGATTGCAGAAGGTTTCAATATTGGCGAAGAATTCAGTACCACTTTGCCCATAGCGACCCATGATTTAGGAACCAACCGCGCAAATCAGACTGTGAATTTTATTGTCAGTAATGACTTTTCGGGCTTTCACAGTGATATCAACCTGAATACGACACACTACGGGGATCGGCAAGATGAAGGGGTTTCGCAGAATGCCTTGGGCTGGTCTGCTGGCTTATCACATCCCATTACAGGTAAATTGAGCGGTGGAATTGAATTGTCCGGAACAAAACAGCGCGGCACAGACTCAACCGTCCAAGTTCTGGAGTCAGTGGGATATAGTCTAAGTAATAAGACCGTTCTCGACTTTTATTTAGCGCAGCAAAAAATCAATAGTGACACGAATAACTATAGTTTCGGATTTGGAATAACGCACCTTTTTGCAAAATAGTCTTATTTAAATAACGCTCTAAAATAAAAAGCCTCAAATACTGAGGCTTTTTATTTTCAATGCAAGAGGACTACATTAGTCATCCCAGCGATGATGTTTACGATGATGCTTATATCCACGATATGAACGACGGTTTTCGTAGCGTGAGTTAACTTCGGCATTATGACTTTTGGTCATTTCGTTACCGATGGTTGCACCACCCGCACCGCCCAGACCTGCGCCGATCAACTGACCATTACGGCTACCGCCACCAAGCGCTGCACCACCAGCACCACCTAAGGCACCACCGATTGCTGAGCGACGGCCACCAACCATTTCACCGCCTAAACCACCACCTACACCAGCGCCGATGATACCGCCAGTTTTACCGCCCAATTGCTGGCCTACAGCCGCACCCGCAACACCGCCTAATCCGCCTGCAACCGCATTACGCAAGCTATCATCCGCAAAAGCAGACTGCCCAATCAAAGCAGCTGCGCTTAAAGCAACAGTCACTAGAATTTTTTTCATAAGAATATCCATCCAACTTTTCATTAAAACCGCATCATATCAATCAATATTTGAATTGATTGACTTATAAGTCTGCACAGCGCCGATCGCTATCGGATATATGATGTGCATCCAGTCCAGCAACTCAAAAAAACAGCGATTACAAAAATCGCTGCTGCATCCCTATAGGCTACTTAAATCAACTTAGACATGACTTAGTAACGGTCATATCCGCGATTCCAGCCGCGATCGCCTCTATCTCCACGGTCCCATCCACGATGCCAACCGTTGTCATGATTATAGCCTCTATAGTAACCACGGTCTCGATAGCCGTCGCCGTAATAGACCACTTGGCGGACAGGGTACGCGACTTCACGAACTGGGTAGTACGCCGGTGCTGGATAGTACGCAACTGGCGCAGGCTGACTATAGACAGGACGTTGGTAAACAACCCGGTCGCGATCATAGTAGCCATCACGTGAGTTTGCTGCGATAACCGCACCACTCACACCACCGATTGCTGCACCGACCGCAGCACCATTACGACCACCGACAGCGTGACCGATTACCGCGCCAGCAACACCACCTAATACTGCAGAACCTACAGTGTCATAGTCTGCAAGCGCAGGTTGTGCAACCGCTGCACTTACCATTAACACACTAGCAATTATTAACTTATTCATCTTCGATACTCCTACGAGCGATAGTGACTCGCACAAACTACAATCAAACTGACGGCGAGATTCCATGATTGAAGATTAAGCTGATTATCGCGGGGTAACTACACATAAATTGTAGAAGGCTGTTACATCTCGAAACATTTGTATGCCCTGCACCATTTTTCCAGTCAAATATGGAGAAATGATGTAGGAAAGGCATGTTTGGTCAAATAACAGCAATACATTGATTTTAATTTTTCGCGAATCTCGCGCACAAAAAACAATCTTTCTTATCCCAACGCACAAAAAATGCTAAAATACTCGTTTTCCTATTTCAAGTAGATCAACCTTAGTCATCAGATCATGATCTGGTCACGAAGTTTTCTGCGCATTTGCACCTTTGGTCACAACATTTTTTGGTAACACGCATGACTGTACAGACGTTTGATCCAACAACTTCCACACTCCAAGCAACCCTCTCCGCTTCACCAGCGCAGTTGCTTGTTGACGACTCTAAGCCGGTTAAACGTCTCTATATCGAAACCCAAGGTTGCCAAATGAATGAATACGACAGCAGTCGTATGGCAGATCTATTGGGTGACTCTCATGGTTATGTTGTGACCGACGACCCAGCACAAGCTGATATCCTGCTGATGAATACCTGTTCAATCCGTGAGAAAGCGCAAGAGAAAGTGTTTAGTGAATTGGGTCGCTGGCGCAAATTAAAAGAACAAAATCCAGAATTGATTATCGGTGTTGGTGGTTGTGTCGCATCACAAGAAGGCGACGGTATTCAAAAACGTGCACCCTATGTCGATATGGTTTTTGGACCTCAAACGCTGCACCGTTTGCCACAGATGCTTAATCAGCACAATGCCAATAAAGCAGACAAGACGACCAATCAGAAAATCTCTTTGGTCGATATTTCCTTTCCAGAGATCGAGAAATTTGACTTCTTGCCTGAACCAAAAGTGGAAGGCTTCAAAGCCTTTGTATCGATTATGGAAGGCTGCTCAAAATATTGCTCTTTCTGCGTTGTTCCGTACACCCGCGGTGAAGAAGTCTCTCGCCCGCTGGATGATGTGATTGCAGAAATCGTTAGCCTCACCTCACAAGGTGTGCGTGAAGTAACGCTGCTGGGTCAAAATGTGAATGGCTATCGCGGTGAGATGCATGATGGCGGCGTCTGTAATTTTGCTGACTTGCTGCGCTTGGTTGCAAAAATCGAAGGTATTGGTCGTATCCGCTATACCACCAGTCACCCGCTGGAGTTCTCCGACGAACTCATCAATGTCTATGCGGAATTGCCACAATTGGTCTCACATCTGCATTTGCCAGTACAAAGCGGTTCAAACCCCGTTTTGGCCGCGATGAAGCGTAACCATACGATTGATGTCTATATTGAGAAAATCAAAAAACTGCGTGCAGTACGTCCAGATATTCATCTCTCCAGTGATTTTATCATTGGCTTCCCCAATGAAGGCGATGCTGAATTTGAAGATACGCTGCAATTCATCCGTGATTTAGACTTCGATCACTCTTATAGCTTTATTTACTCAAAACGTCCGGGCACACCAGCCGCGGAACTGCCTGATCACACCCCAGAAGATGTCAAAAAAGAGCGTCTGGCGCGTGTAAAAACCGTGATTAAAGCCTCTACCGTTGCCAAAACCGACGCGATGCTGGGTCAGACCTTAAAGGTGCTGGTTGAAAAGACTTCTGATCGTGAAGAAGGGGCATTGATCGCCAGTGCAGACAATACCCGTCTCGTGCAATTTGTTGGTGATGCTTCACTGATTGGCCAGTTTGCTGAGGTCAAAGTCACTGGTATTCGCAGTATGAATTTGGTGCAGGCGGACTTGGTTGCGGTGCTGGGTTAAGTCAGGGCTAGAAATATAACCCTGAATAGAAACAGTAAGAAAGAGAATCACAAGAAGTGTTCAATTAAACGAGGTGTATATGGAAGCGATACACCTCATTTAGGAAATAACAGTAAGCGCTTTAGATCACGCCCATCCGTCCAGCATGATAGTCTTGGAATGCCTGCTCAAGTTCTGAGCGGGTATTCATCACAAATGGACCATAACGGACAATCGGTGCATCCAGCGGATCGCCACCGATCAGCAAAAGCTCTGCAATGCCTTCAGGATTGATGACATGAAGTGCATCTCCACTTGCCAATGTCGCAATTTGCCCAGCCTCAATGAATGGTCCAGACTCTCCGATCTGTACCCTGCCCGTCATCACATAAAGTGCGAGTTCAGAGGCTTGAGGAGTCGGGATCGTAAATTGCCCCTCTCCCAGAAAGCTTGTATGGGCAACAACAGGATGACCATTTGACCGCACTGGGCCAGTCAGGCCAGCAACTTGTCCAGCAACAACACGCGTCTTACTCTTTCCATCCTCGCTGACAAAGACAGGAATGACATCCGCACGATAGTGTTGGTACTCTGGCGCATCATGCTTTTTACCTTTGGGCATATTGAACCAGAGTTGTACGCCATGATTCCGCCCACCCGTTTTTAGAAGCTCTGGGTCTGGACTTTCATCATGAATGATTCCTGCACCCGCGCGCATCCACTGGACTTCACCTGGGCGCATACTGCTCGTATTGCCCATGCTGTCCTTATGGACAGAACTGCCTTCTAAAAGAAGAGTCAATGTCTCAATCCCCGCATGAGGATGAGCTGACGCCCCTTTTGCTTCACCAGCCTTAAATTCGATAGGTCCAAAATGATCCAAAAAGATCACAGGACCGACAGACTCTTTGGTCTGCGATGGGATTGCGCGTAGTACATCAAAACCATCTCCTTCGATAGTTTTGAACGCATCAGTAATTTGCGCGATTGATGTCATTTTTTGAACAATATTAGTCATCATCATCTCCTAAAAATGAACCTGCCTATAGTGATAGATTCATTGCTTATGAAGCATGATACTCGCTAAAGATCATAAACATGGATAGGGTAACTGCAACGCGTCGTTGCAGTTTTAATCCCTTTTAAAAATAAAACACATGACTTTCAACAAATTTAGAACAACAACAATAGCGTTAATGCGTCTTCAACCACTCCGCCGCATACCCTGCCACATCCTGCCACCCCTTTTCATGCAAGACTGAATGCGTATGATCTTCGAAGACCTTATAAGCCGCGTTATATTTCTTAGCGATATGACGTACAACTGACTCAGGGACAATGCGATCAAGCCCTCCTGCGATCACAAGGACCGGACACGTCACTGCGCTTGTTTCTACGGAAGATGCTTTATTGCGATCCGCAATCCAGAATGCAATTTCAAATGCCGCCTGACCTGACTCAAAGGAATACTTGTCATAGGTTGCACGTTGCTCTTCTGGCGACAAGAGCGCCAAAATCCCATATTGGGCTTCTTCAAAGGTAATACGCATCGGCTTACGCCAAAATCCCCATTTCGTCAGGACAGACAGGAATGTTTTGGTTGACGATGGACGCAGTGCCAAGATACCTGCCGGTGGGGCGCTGGTCAGGAGTACCAATGACTCAGCCAATCCGCGGCTCGCCAAAATCTGAGCCAGCAAGCCACCCATCGAGTGCCCCATCAGAATCGGTTTTTCGTCCAGTGCGCGAATCTGAGCTTCTAAATCTGCGACATAATCCAGCAAGCTCAGGGTGCCTAAGGCTTCTGGTGCAACCGTACGATACTGCTCTTCATGGAAGCGTAACGTCGGCGTAATCACGCGATAGCCTTGTGCTTCAAAGAAGGGCTTGTAATGATCCCAGACGTGTCCCCCACCCCACATGCCATGAATCATAAAAATTGTTTTAGCCATTGCGCGATTCCCTTTTCTTAAAATAATCGACTGAAAAATCAGCCCATGATAGATGCACGATAAAGTAAATCTAGATTGCCGTCTAGCAATGGATAATGAATGATCAGTTCGCCAAAAATATTTCCTTGTCAATCCAATCGTTGCTAATTTTATGCATAATATTATCGCGAAAACCACAAAAAAGACGCGCTGACCATGCTATAACATGCATGAATGTTGCATCATAAAAGATGTCACCAGATGCAATGATTGTGATCTTCCTCATCACTCATTTAGTAAAAGGAAATGCCTTGGTCGCATCCATCAGTCGTACCGTCGAATTCTCTGGCATTACGCTAGAACGCCTCAAAGCCATGGTTGGTGGGTACAACGCCCACCTTAAACTCATCGAACAACGTATAAACGTCAAAATATCCCATCGTGGTAGTTTGTTCGTCGTTGAAGGCGAATTAGACGCGGTGGAACGAGCGGAAAGCTTACTCGAACGGCTGTATCAAGAAACTGAAGAAACCCGAAATCTGACGCCTGAGCACTTGCACCTCCTGATTCAAGGCAGTCAGACGGATCGGACTTCACACGTCGATGAAGATGACGACGATGAAGATCCAGAGGTTTTCCTCAACACGCGTAAAGGTAAGATTCTGCCGCGCGGTGCAAACCAGCGTCGCTATGTACAGCGTATCTTAGAAAGTGACATTTCTTTCGGTATAGGTCCAGCAGGAACGGGGAAAACCTATCTTGCTGTGGCTTGCGCCGTTGATATGTTGGAGCGTAATGAAATCCAGCGCATTCTTTTGGTGCGACCCGCCGTTGAGGCAGGTGAAAAACTGGGTTTCTTGCCAGGCGATCTTTCACAAAAGATTGATCCTTACTTACGCCCGCTTTATGACGCGCTTTATGACATGCTGGGCTCTGAGAAAGTCGCAAAGCTGATTGAGCGACAGGTGATTGAAGTCGCTCCGCTCGCCTACATGCGCGGTCGCACATTGAGCCATTCATTTGTGATCTTGGATGAAGCACAAAACACTACGCCCGAACAGATGAAAATGTTCCTGACGCGGATTGGTTTTGGTTCACGTGCCGTAATCACTGGCGACATTACTCAGGTCGATTTGCCACGTGGACAAATGTCAGGTTTAGCGCATACGTTAAAGGTCATTGAAAACATCGAAGAGATTCATATCACCCGTTTCCACTCACGCGATGTGGTCCGTCATTACCTCGTACAGAAAATCGTTGAGGCCTATGAAGACCACGACCTGAATGAAATGGGCGAAAAAATCTCTGCACGACGCGAGCGTTTGGCACTGCAAAAAGCAGCGATTGATGCCAATGACAAAGCCAGCGATGCACAATACCAAGAGCTCCTTGAAGAGCCCGTGGTATGAACTGAAGGCGCCGTCCTGTGTCATAATGCAAGACGGCACCTTTATGCAACGAGCGCTTAATCGATGAAAGCAAAACGTAAAGACGTCAGCACGAAAGACCGTGCCTCTAAACGTCGAAACAAAAAACTCAATATCTTACTGCAACGGGTATGCGAATCCCCTGCGCTAACTGTGCGCAAGCGTGATTTACAAACTTGGATATGGGAAACGTTGTCTGTCGTCGGCATCAAGAAAAAGCGCAAATGCGAAGTGGCCATTCGTATTGTGGATACGGCTGAAAGTCAGCAATTAAACTTCGCTTACCGTGAAAAAGACAAACCCACCAATGTCCTCTCCTTTCCCTCAGACCTTCCTGAAGAAATTTTACTGATCCTGCCCAATAAGCCACTGGGGGATCTGGTGATCTGCTTACCTGTGGTACTGAGTGAAGCGGATGAACAAGGCAAGACCCCGAAAGAACATCTGGCTCACCTCGTAGTGCATGGTGTCTTACATCTACTCGGTTATGACCATGAAACCAGTGAAAAAGATGCGGCAGAAATGGAGACGCTTGAAATTAAAATCATGCATCACCTGCACTTCCCTGACCCATACGCAGATCGCTAAATAAAAAATATCAATCGACATCAAGAATGGGTAAGTTATTCCCCATTTTGATCATCAAGTACCTACATCAAGCTCATTTTCATCAGAAAAGCGCCATGTGCGAATAATATGCAACTGGCTATAACCTTTCATGGCATCATCAAAACGACCGTAGGGTGCGCCTTCTCGTACCGAAGCTTTAGCGGCTTCATCAAGGATGTGGTAACCCGAAGTCTGCATTAAGCGAATCGCCCGAATTGAGCCATCACGCTCCAGAACCACCATCAAGCGGACATCACCTTTGATTCCCTTGTTTCGCGCTTCAAGCGGATAATTATGGTTACCAATTTTTTCAACTTTCCGGCGAAATTGGTTGAGATAGACCGCGCTGGGATCCCCTTTAGTCGAGACACTGTCAACGGTATGGATCGAACTGATCTTGCTGTATTCTTGCTTCTGGGTCGCATATTGCGCCTCAAGAGTAGCAATCATTGACGCTGTAGACGACGATGATTCTTTTTGCTTTTGCGCTTTACGCATGCGGCGATTTTTCTCTTCCTGAGTCTCTGCTTTCCAGCTTGCTGCCGTTGTTACAGTACGTTCTCCCGCTGCACTGGGGGTTAATTCTTCTTGTTCTTCTTTGATGATCTGAATCGTTACGTTTTGCGCTTGAATCGACTGATTCTGATTTTGAACCTGCGCGGGACTGGTGAGACGATGTGCAGAGCGTAATACGCCAGAACCTTCCTGATTTGCTTGTGCAAGATAATCAGCATCAGGATTATCTTTTTTTGAGTCAGTCACTGCCAGCGCAATATCCTGCATCACCGCTTGGTCATCATGCGGGGCAGAAAAGGTAATGGCAAAAATAAAGAAAACATGCACAGCAACAGCCGCAAGAACGGATATCGTTAAAATGCGATCAGTACGGCCCTTTTCGATCATTTGAGACATCAGTTCAGAACACCATTGCCCCATGATCTGGATTGGCTTTGATGAATAAAAACGCTTTAACTGCAGCTCAACCATGATCTGCCCTTCCAATTGGCTATTTACTGAATCGATTTAATCAGAGTGAATTAATTTGGCACTAATATAGGCGATTTCTGAATGAATCTACACTCACAAATGCATCCTAATGTGTAAAATCGTCCTAAGTGAGTTCAATTTCACCTTTTTCAGACACTTGATTATGCTAAATTCATATACAGTTTAACCAACCACGGAAAGAAACAAGATTGATGAAGAGCGTGCTATGTTAAATTTTCTGCAGAAACTGGTTGATGGTGTGAAAGACATCTACCAGAAAGCTGAAGACATTCTTGAGGAAGAGCGCGAACTTCCGCTTTCTCAAAAACTACTCAATGATACCATTGAGCGCTATGTCACCAATAATGTTGATCAGATTCAAGACCTTCATGCTGAGATTTATGATGGTTGGCTACGCCTTTTTGCGACGATTCATGTCAAGGGTGTGAGCGCTCAGCTCTATGTGGACCTCTACCTTGCCCAACTGCAACTCAATAGAAATATTCAACAACTCGTTTTTGAACAAAAAAGTGAAACCCATGTGGTCCGTGTCGATTTTGATAAAGTACTCAAAAAAGTCGCCTTCCAAATGGTGGTTTTATATTACAAGTTTAAAGGCACTGACCCACTCGGAGATATCCTCAGCAGGCTCGGGATTATCACGGTACATAACGGACTGCTTTATTTAGATCTGGGCAAATATCTGGCGGATAATCAAAAGGTCATGCGTGTACTCCGTCGCGTTGAAATCAATCGTGCTGAATTACGCGAGAATTTATTTGTCCTGCAAGCAAACTTAAATTTACGCGCATTGTTCGGCAGGAATGCTGAACGGCTCATTGATGAATTCACGAATGATGGTGATGATCAAGAGGAAGTGGACATCACCATCATTGAAGGGCAAGTACGAACTATTCATCCTGAAGACACCGATTTAAAATAACCCTCACCAACAAACATACCAACCCCATGCCTATTGGTGAGGTCATAGGCATTAATCCTCATTCTTAACCACATGTGCCTTCGCTGAAGCTACATCGACAGCGAGCAAGTCTCGTGTCCGCCACCAAGTCAGAGCTAGAATAATCATCGTCAGTGAACCGCCAAAAATCACCGATGGAATGGTTCCCATGAGGCGTGCCATCACGCCGGATTCAAAAGCACCGAGCTCATTACTCGACGACACAAACATGCCATTCACCGCAGCGACACGACCGCGTAAGTTTTCCGGAGGGAATACTTGCAAAATCGTCTGACGAATCACGACGCTGATGCTGTCAAATGCGCCAATCAATGCCAGTGCGGTCAACGACAACCACATGACTTTGGACAATGCAAAGACCAGAGTAAATACGCCAAAACCAGCGACAGCAAGAAGCATATTACGCCAGGCATGATGGGTGGGTGGATAACGGGTCAAGACCACCATCATCAGCAATGCACCCACGGAAGGTGCCGCGCGCAGTAGCCCTAAGCCTTCTGCCCCCACCTTCAAAATATCATCCGCAAAAATCGGCAATAACGCGACAGCCCCGCCAAAAAGTACCGAGACCAAATCCAATGAAATCGACCAGAAAATGATTTTAGTTTTAAATACAAAATCAAAACCTTCTTTTAAATTGAGCAAAATACTGTCGTGATGCACCGTTGGAAACGTTCTCTTCTTAAGCACCACCAAGACCGCAGAGCAGAGAAGCAATAAGATAAAAACCAGATATAAGGTATCGTGTAAACCAAATGCCGCATATAAGAAGCCTGCGCTGACAGGGCCCAATACAACGCCTGCATTCCAGGCCACCGTGGTCCATGTTGCGGCATTGGTGTAAATCTCACGAGGCACAAGGAAAGGCTTCAAAGAGCGCGATGCAGGGCTATAGAATCCTTGCACCATGCCGAGGATAAAAATCACCCCATAAGATGACCAAACCAATTGAGCTTGACTGAGTAGGCCCGCTTCATGCGCTGTAAATAATCGACTAAAAATCAGCGGCAACGGCAAGGTCAACACCAGACAGATTTGCATGACCCGCTGACGGTTAAACTTGTCCGCAACGTAGCCACCCCACAACGACAAAAGGATAAATGGGATGGCCTCTGCCAATCCAATCATCCCCAGCGTCAAAGGATCATGAGTGAGTTTATAGAGTGAATATGCCACCACGATTTCCTGAATCAAAATCGCAACAGCCATACAAAATTGATTGATCGTCACCAAGGTAAAATCACGATGACGTAATGCGGCAAACGCATCATGTTGCTGAGTAGACATGCGGTGAGTCAACAAAATAGCGGATGGTAAGACTATCAATTATCGACTAGAAAGTCATGATTAACGACAATGTGTATTTTGCAGTTAAACAGAAAAGCATATGAAGAAATGCTGTAAAAAAGCCCACAACAATGTGGGCTTTTTAAGATTCAAATCACTAAAACTTGGAACTCGGCTATCCGAATTAGATTGAAAATTTACTGCCGAGAGTGAACAAGCGCTGATACGCTGTAGGGAATAAACGCTGCAAGCCATCCACCGCATACGCTTCGGGTCCAATCAAGACACGACGCTTATTCGCTTTGACACCATCCAGGATAATCTGTGCAGCTTTAGATGCAGGTATGCGCATCACTTTATCCGCCATGGCTTTTGATTTTTGGGTATTGATTCCCAGTGACGCCACGTTCTCACTCATCTCGGCAGTATGAGCAATATTGGTTTTAATACCACCCGGATGAACACAAGTCGCACTGACGCCAAATTTGCCCATATCGAGTTCTTGACGAAGCGATTCGGTAAAACCACGGACAGCGAATTTACTGGCGTTATAGGCACTTTGCGTCGGCTGTGCAGTAAGACCAAAAATACTGGAGGTATTGATGATATGTCCATCACCGCTTTCTTTTAAGTAAGGTAAGAATGCTTTGGTGCCGTAAACCACGCCCCAGAAATTCACGGCCATCATACGCTCATAGTCGTCTATGCTATGCCCTTCAACCGTATTGGACATGGCGATCCCGGCGTTATTAAAGATTAGATTTACTTTACCATGTTCTTTTTTGACTTTATCCGCCCATGCATACACGGCATCTTGTTTAGCCGTGTTCACTACATCAACAGTGACTTTGACCTTATATGGCTTGAGGAGTTCTACTGTCTGCTCTAAACCAGTTTTGTTGATATCACTGATTGCAACATCGCAGCCAGCTTTAGCCAGTAGTACAGCCAACTGCTGCCCCATACCAGAACCCGCACCCGTAATTGCCGCAACTTTATTTTTAAACGTTTTCATATGGGTCTCATTTTGAATTTGTCATGCTGATACTACATTTGACAATATATATTGTCAAATTATACTCATCTGTTATTTGTGTTTTTTCCGATGAACCGTTAAAGTCTTTTTACCCCCCTCGTATCAGACCTAAAGCCAAATCGATGTGCGCTAATTACAAACCACCAAGCTCTCCGCAACTTTCCCTATTCGATTCACCATCTCCCACTTTTGATTCCGTGAGTGAGGCATTTCCAGGTGATATTTGCCCGATCTTGGTTTCAGGATCAGACCATGACTTTGCATGGCAGCAAGCGGTGTTTGGTTTAGTACCCGAGTGGGCTGATGATTTAAAGTTCTCAAAGCATACCTATAATGCACGTATGGAAACCGTGGCAACAAAACCAAGCTATCGTAGCGCTTGGCGTAACAACCAATTTGCACTGATTCCGATGCAATCTTTTTTCGAACCCTGCTATGAGTCCGGCAAAGCAGTACGACATAAGATTGAGAGACAGGACCTAGAGCCCTTTACCGTGGCTGCGATCTGGGAGCTTTGGTCTGATCATCTGGATCGCGTACATTCATTTTCTATGCTGACCATCAATGCAGATCACCACCCTTTCATGAAAAGGTTCCATAAACCTCAAGATGAGAAACGCTCACTGATCATCGTTCCACCGGATTTACGCAAGGACTGGATCAATGCGAATCACCGAACGGCTCAAGAGCTGATTTTTGAGATGTCTGCAGAACAGTTTCAGACCTCTCCTTTTCCTATCCCTATAAGACCCAAGCCCAGCTCATCGAACTGGGAGCTCTTCTAAAGTATTGATCTCTGCTTAACCGTCTCGTTGACACTGATGACATCATCATGACTTTAGCGCATGCAGGATTTTCTCCGCATCCAGAGTAGTCATGTACTTAGGCACCGCATAAATCCCATGTGCTTCTGCAAAAGCACCCTTGATGATGGCTGGAAAATCCTTACTGTCGATACGCGGTATACGACTATCAATTTCTAACTCATGCAGGAGGCTTTTTACCCGTTGAATAAAAAGATCCGTCGCCTGAGCTGAGCTGAAGTGACCAATAACGACACCTGCTCGCTCAGCAAGTAGCGCTAAACGTTTTTCAGATGCTTGGCGGTTAAACTCAAGGATGTGTGGCATAACTATTGAATTTGCCCGACCATGCGGAACGCCATAATAAGCACCCAATTGATGAGCGATAGCATGGATATAGCCCAATGCAGTCTGATTCATCGCAAGGCCAGCATAGTGGGAAGCTAATGCCATCGCTTCCCGTGCGGCAAGGTTACGGCCATCCGCCCATGCCGTAGGCAAATTCTCAAAAATCAACCGTACTGCCGCACCCGCATAGAAATCAGACTCTGATGAGGCAAATTCGCTCATCCACGCCTCAAGGGCATGTGTTAGGGCATCCAGACCTGTATCTGCTGTCACGCTCTTTGGCATACCTTGCATAATGACCGGATCAAGGGCTGTAGCAAGAGGCACAAGTTTGGTATCCAGCACCAAGCCCTTTTGATGCGTTTGATCATCAGAGACCACGGCCCCCGCTGATACTTCTGAGCCAGTTCCCGCAGTCGTGGGAATCACAAATAGTGGCAATGACGCTTTACGAGCTTTGAGTATGCCGACCAATTGCTGAGGTGTTTTTTGATTGGATGCAGACAATGCAATCACTTTTGCGGCGTCAATCGCTGATCCACCGCCAATCGCAAGGACGCTATCGCACCCTGATGATTTGAGCAGCACCAATCCTGCCTCAACCACACTAAAAGTAGGATCAGGAGTGACTCCCGAATAGATGGTCGTATTAATGCCATGCTGTTGCAGTTCAGTTTCGATAGGTTGAATCACGCCAAGCTGATACAAAACCGCATCCGTCACTACCAGAACACGCTTCACACCCAATTGGGCAATGGTTGCGCATAATTGCAGGGATGAATCAGCCCCGACCAAGACCAGCGGTCTGGGCGCAGGCATGACACGCATAATGACTTTAATAGCAGCAAGCTGTGCTTTTGCTTTAACGCGTGTGGTGATATCTGACATGATCCCAAGGCCCATTGAACTGATAAATGAAGATTGATTCTACCAAGAAGAACATTCACAACAATGTCTGATTTGATCAACGCTATTGACGTTTTTGACCTACGGCTCATTAAGCCTCTTATAAAAGATAGGCAACCGTTTATCTAAATTGTTTTATCCATTTGGTATAAAAATGATAACCTGTTCGCATATTTTGAGTGATTGAGTTAGGTTGTGAAAAGTAGCTGGTTTATTTTTGTCGTCTTACTACTGTTGTTCGTCGGATTGTTTTTTCTGTTCTCATTATCCGCAGACTTGTTTGTAAAGGGTTTATGAAATATAAGACTGCTTAGTCAATAAAAATACACAGTTATCTATTTGCTTTACAGTAACTTTCTGGCATTCTAAAATCTTTATATAACTAGGTTTTCAAGGAATGAAAAAGCTACTTATTGTCGTCCTTTTATCTTTGACGTCTTTAGCGCAAGCGGAAAAAATTACGGCTGCGCCAACATCGATTCCCGCTGCACCAAGCCAAACGGCCTCAAAAGCAGTCTATCTGATGAGTGTGGCCAATTACTTCAAAGCACTCACAAAGCAGCGTAAGTGCGGCATTTTGAACTTCGGTCAATACAATACAACCAACAAGCGACTTGAAAATGTGCGTGTGCGTTTAGTTGCACAATATGGCGAAGAGCTTTTCCCTGCCAACGCGCAAGTCACGACACCAATCAGAGGGGATGAGTGCGACCAAGGCACTTTAAACTCGTATACCACGCATGTTGAGGATGTCGAAAAGCTCTTAAACAGTGCAAGCTAATCCTTAAAGATTGGGCTTCCCCTTATATTTCGTCTCCCAAGAGTTAGGTATCAAGCAGCCAACTGTTGCTGATCTTGCGCTTTGAGCCTGTGATTAAGGTACTGCCTAGGTGATCTATACTCGTGTCCAATGCAATCGTTTACGGTTATAAAACACCTTATATATTCAAAGTATGCCGAGTTCATCGCAGCATGGGTTTTATAGCACCCCTTAAAGCTATTGAACTCCCCCCCTGCCAGCACGTTTGACATCTGCTTGCAGAGCTTGAATTGCGGCACTGTCAAACAATTGCGATGTGGCCACCAAGCACGGTAGCCGCTGATACTCACAGCTAAGGTATGAAAGGACTGCATCATTGATGCCGAGCTCATTGTCCGTGGCAGAGGGATTGACCATCTTTAGCACGCTGAGCGGTCAATTCCTTGAACTCTTGCGTACAGACTTGTCTAAAGATTTTTGCATATTGCTTCCTCCAAACTAGTATTAAGTTTAGCGTCCTTTGGAAGACTAAATTTCGGAGGAAGCTCACCTTCAAGATACTATAAAAACTCAGCCCAACTACTGGTAAACCTGACGTGTTATCCCGATTGAGAATGAGTTTCCAGCCAGTCCTTGGCACCAGCCCCCATATGCCTGGATATAATTCCATGAAGCATCACTATTTGGAGCCACCGTTAGATTCGCCTCCCTAGTTTGGCCAGCATGTTGAGCATCAGAGGCAGTACATGTCTTCGTCATTGTCACGTTGACTGTCCGAGGACAGGAGTTATGGTAGATCCAGGTATTAGTTGAGCCAGTCATGGTCTGCTTAACGCAGCCATCTGCGCTTTGCTGCGCTGGTACAGTTTGAGGTCTCACAGAATTTGACGGTGCTGGTACAAGCACAGGTTGAGGTCTCACAGGATTTGACTGTACTGGAGATGGGGGCATATCTGGAGGTGGCGGTGGAAAGCTATCAAAATCCCGTAAGTCTAGTTTTTGGTGAATATTCTTAACGACCCTACCAGCCAGTGCAGGACACTTTGCACTGCCTGCCGACTCCGCACCTACAAGCTTAATAGCATATTGATCAGCTTCGCTATACACTGTCAAGGAACCTAAACGATACCCCTTTGCACAAGCCACGAAAGTACTGCCTTGATTGCCTACAGTACGGCAATAATCCGATAAACCGTCACCATCCCTATCCGCATAAAAAGCCGAATTATCATATCCACAGTCAAAACGGCCGAGCATGTGAGCTTCGGACAAACCAGGACTTAGCCCTAAAATTAATGCCAATAGACTATTTTTTTTCATTTTTATCCCCTTTATTTATATTATGAGTTACGTCACGTAACACGAAAAAAAAATCGGCTTCGTTTACAGCCATGCAGTTTTCCGTAACTGATTGGCTAGTTTGTATCTATGCTTAAAGAGGCAAGTTAACTCCGCCAAATACGCCAAATACGCCAAATACGCCAAATACGCCAAATACGCCAAATTTGTCGCATTTTTTTGACTTTATCAAGTTCAATTGACACTTTCAATCACTGATGCAATGCTGCTACTGGTAATGCAAAATTTTTCTCTGGGTTTGGTCGCTTTGGTTGTGGATATGACTTTCGGACAAAAGAAATACCATCATGAAAACCACCGTGCTCTCTGCATCACACGTATCAAATCCTCGACTGCCTCTCCTCCTTTACTATTACTCGGGATCACCAAGCAAAACCTGCAGAGCCTTGCACAATCGCCTGAAATCGCCACGCAGCTAAACACTAGGATGTACAGTGGGGTCGTTCCAAGCGCAAACCAACCTATACTCCTGTGTTTGAGTAACCAGTTAAGCACTGTAGAATGACCTTATAAGTCGTAGTGTTTAGCGGCTTCGATATAAGTCATTTCACCGCGTTCAATTTAACGGATGACGCTTGATTTACAAGAAATCGCGCTGGGTGCGCTTAACTTATGGTCCCATTCGACACTCCTGAGCTAAGGCTCTTTTTGTTTCAACCTATTCTAGGACGGCACAACATAAAGAAAAAAGCTACTTTAACGCGGTTTTTTTTCGGGAGATTGTTATCTCTCTGAGTTATATTTAGCAATATTATTTAGAATGACAAAAACCAATTACAAACAATCCAAATTACTGTTTATATTTTATATTTAATTTGCCATTTGGTTAAATTAAGTGAATACCTTACTTTCCCCATGTATACATAAGACTTGCTTACCTTCTCCATCGGGGGTAAGAGCCTTTGCCCACGCTTGTTATGGTGGGCTTTTTTTTACTATCAGACAATCATTCCAGATCATCCAAAAAGTCGTAAGTCGGCACAAAAAATAAGGTCCCGCTTATCGGCGTACTAAAGTCGAGTAGTCTATCGACATAGCCTTCTTTACTACCCAAGAACATATGCTCAAGCATCTGTCGGGTTGTCTTAAAAGAACGCGCATAGCCGATAAAAAATGTCCCATACTCCCCTTTCGCTGGATTAGAAAACGGCATGTTTCCTCTGACAATCTTTAACTCGTTGCCGTCCTCATCAAAGGCTTTGCTCACCACATTATGCGCATTTAATGGCTTAACATCGTCTTCAAGCTCCACGTCATTAAACTTTCTTCTTCCGATCACTTTCTCTTGTTGCTCAGTCGTCAGGCCTGCCCATTTATCCATATTGTGCAGATACTTTTGGATAAACGCATAGCTGCCCCCTGTAAACTCAGCATCCTCACTTCCAACATAAGCATAACCTTGTGCAATCACGGCTTCAGGATTCTCCGTACCATCAACAAATCCAAGAATCGCTCGGCCATCAAAGTATCGGAATCCACTGGTTTCGCTGATACAGTAAGTCACCTCTTTAAGCTTGGCATTGATGATTGAAGCCAGTTCATAGCAAATCGCCACTTTATTAGCGCGAATATGAAAAAACAAATCACCTTCGGTTGATACCGCAGTATGCTTTTCACCTTTGATTTCTTGAAATTCAGTCAACTCTTTAGGCTTTGGTTGATTGGGAAACAACTGATCCCAAGCTTTAGAGCCGAACCCAAAAACAGCACCGAAATTTCCATCAGGGAATCGATTATTTAGACTTCGAGCCAAGGCGGAGAAATTCGCACAGAATTCTTTTATGGTTTCTAAAGACGTTTCACCACTGTTAATCCCTAACACGATGAATAAGGCATTTTCACTGGAGAGATTATGAATGACTGGCTGTAATCTTAATGGAGTTGTCATAAGCGTTACGTTCCTTCTAAAACAAAGTTCTAGATCAAAATAAGTTGGGATCGACTAATTACTGTTTGTATTTGATCACATTTCAATGGGTTCTATTTTTATGCCTATTCTCAATCTGAGTAAAGTAAAAAGACGTTGTCATTTATAAAAAGTTGTATTTCGATATAAACCAACACTCTTCTTAAAGTGATTAGGTCAACTAGGGTCGATGTAACAATGTGTCCCTTACTGGCTCATAGCATCTATAGTATGCGTCAGTAAAATCATCTCTAAGCTTAAAGCTTTGCAACCCTGTACATTTACATTAAAATTCGCCGTTTTACGACAACCTCCAGAATATGACCCATCTTCCTCGTCGAGATATTATTGCTTTAGGGCTTATGACTTTCGCTCTTTTTATCGGGGCAGGTAACATTATCTTTCCGCCTATTATCGCTCAACAAGCTGGTGAGCAAATATGGCTAGCGGCGGCGGGATTTCTGATTACGGCGGTTGGCCTACCCGTCATCACCATCATGGCCTTGTCTAGAATGCAAGGGTCTATTGAAAATATCAGCAGGCCATTAGGTCATGTAACAAGTCTATTATTTACTGTGGTTTGTTATCTCTCTGTAGGCCCTTTATTTGCGACACCACGTACAGCGACAATCTCCTATGAAATTGGTTTTTCATCCTATTTTGGCACGTCATCAAGTCATTTATTTATTTATAGTGCACTCTATTTTTTTGTAGTGGCATGGGTTTCGCTCTATCCCAATAAACTACTCGATAGTGTGGGACACATACTTGCACCCTTGAAAATTGTCTTACTTGCTATTTTAGGACTTTCAGCTGTCATTGTGCCAAGAGAATTGTTTGCACCTGCAATAGGTCATTATATCGATCACCCCGTTTCCGAAGGCTTTATATCAGGCTATCTGACAATGGATACTTTAGGTGCTTTGGTCTTCGGGATTGTTATTGTTCAAGCCATTCAATCTCGTGGTGTTTCTGACCCCAAACTCATTACCAAATATGCCGTTATTGCCAGTTTAATTTCTGGTGTCGGACTGACTTTACTTTACGTCAGCCTATTTAAACTAGGCATGCTGAGTCATGATATTGCACCAAATGCAGTAAATGGCGCGGTCATTTTACATGCTTATGTACAGCATGTTTTTGGCAATTTAGGGGGCCTACTTTTAAGCTCGCTTATTTTCTTAGCTTGCATGGTGACTGCAATCGGCTTGACCTGTTCTTGTGCTGAGTATTTTTCACAACTCACTAAAATATCATACAAATTATTAGTCATTGTTTTAATAATATTTTCATTTCTTATTTCAAATTTAGGTTTGACTAAGCTTATTACTGTTTCTGTCCCTGTACTCAGCACAATTTATCCACCCAGTATTGTCATTATTATATTAAGTTTTTTTTGGACTTTCTGGAATAAGCCTCAACATGTTGTTATTCCTGTCACGATCGTTGCTTTTATCTTTGGTGTTATTGATGGCTTTAAAGTAGCAGGATTCTCTAAACTATTGCCGGATTTTATTCAGCACTTACCGCTAAGTGAACAAAATCTAGCTTGGTTAATACCTTCGTTTAGTGCCCTGATCATATGTATAATTATTGATAGATATAACGATTAAACGAACGGATGAGCCTGAAAAGTAAATCTGACGGTCTAGAAAGGCAATTTTAAAAAAAATGAGACCGTCTAAAACGAACAAACCTAAAAATGAGCTTTATTTTCTGAAAAAAGGACAATATTCAACCGAATGAAATAATAAAATACAACTATGGTATAGTCATTGCTTAACCATTTGGTAAATATTCTTCGAATGAGTAAAGCTGATAATGGGCACATTCTTAGGGTTTATCTGTCAGTCTTGTGATGCAATGCAACCGGAATCTTTTGAATATCCGGCAGACTATCACCGGTTACATAGCACGTCCTGTACAGAATGCGGGCATATGATTTCGGTACGGGTCAAACAAAGTCAAATCAAAGATTATGAATACTCACAGTTACAGATTTTCTTTTCTGAAAGTTCTAGTAAGAAGAGTCTTAGTGATGGATGGGTATTTATTCCTTAAATTTCGAGCATAAAAAAACCCAACATAACGATGTTGGGTTTTTTTAAGCCCTAAGGCTAAATCTTGGTGCCGAGGGTCGGACTCGAACCGACACGTCATCTCTGACAGTGGATTTTGAGTCCACCGCGTCTACCAATTTCACCACCCCGGCAAGAATGATGTTGCAGGCGCACATCATACCTTCAAAGAATTTTGTGTCAACCCCTTCTTCGGTTTAGTTGTATTATTTGTTATCATATGGCGCCTTTCTTGAACTGATTGCTTATTTCGTATGCAACTTGCTGATTTTCACTACTTCCTCCCCGATGAACTGATTGCCCGTTACCCACTTGCTGGTCGTAGTGATTCACGTTTGCTGTGCCTCTCCCATCAAGGAGAGATCAGTGACCGCCAGATTGTCGACCTGCCCGACCTGCTGAACGCTGGTGACTTACTCGTACTCAATGACACCCGCGTGATCAAAGCGCGTCTGCATGGCGTACGCCCTAGTGGCGGCGCAGTCGAGGTGTTGGTAGAGCGCATCACGGATACGTATCATGGTCTGGCTCATGTCCGAGCCAGTAACTCGCCTAAATCTAGTGCAGTACTGACGCTTGCAGAGGGTCAAGTCAAAGCAACGGTAAAGGGTCGTAAAGACAATCTCTATATTCTCGAGTTTGATCAGCCTGTGCTGGAAGCGCTTGAGCAATATGGTGCACTTCCCATCCCACCCTACTTTAATCGTCCTGCAGAAGAGTCTGATGAGACGCGATATCAAACTGTGTTTCACGATCCAGAAAAATCCGCCAGTGTGGCCGCGCCAACTGCTGGCTTGCATATTGATGAAGCGCTGCTAGAACGTCTGCATGCCAAAGGCATCAAAACCGCCTTCGTAACACTGCATGTTGGTGCAGGGACTTTTCAGCCAGTACGTACGGAAAACATCAAAGACCACGTGATGCATGCGGAATGGGGTGAAGTGCCACAAGAAACCGTTGATGCCGTGCGTGCAACTCAAGCGCAAGGCGGAAAAGTGATTGCAGTTGGAACCACTGCTACACGGGCGCTAGAGAGCGCAGCACGCGCTCATGGCGGGTCGTTACAAGCATGGTCAGGTGAGACTGATATCTTTATCTATCCTGGTTATCAGTTTGCGGTTATTGATCGTTTGATGACAAACTTTCATTTGCCTGAATCGACACTACTTATGCTTGTATCTGCACTGACTGGACGCGACAAGATTATGTCTGCCTATCAGCATGCAATCGCTCAGAAATATCGCTTTTTCAGCTATGGAGATGCCATGCTGATTGATCGAGCAAACCCTTAAATTCCAGTAAACAAGACATCATCCTCTGTCAACTTCTCACGCTTTAAAGTTGGCAGATACATTGCACGGCATTCCCATTAAAACAATTGTTTTAAGCCTATTTATTGAAGGAAACCCCATGACCGCTGCTACACCCGCTCAGCCAGTGTTAAACGCGACTGACAAGCCGTTAATTTTTGAAAAACTCGCTCAGGATGGCTTGGCTCGTCGTGGTCGTGTGACACTGGCACATGGCGTCGTAGAAACACCTGCTTTTATGCCTGTAGGAACTTACGGCACGGTCAAAGGCATGCTGCCACGTGATGTCGAGGAAATCGGTGCGCATATCGTATTGGGTAATACCTTCCACTTGTACTTACGTCCGGGTCTGGAAGTGATTGCTGAGCATGGCGGTTTGCACAATTTCATGCAGTGGAATAAACCGATTCTGACTGACTCTGGTGGCTTTCAGGTTTTTAGCTTAGGTGCAAAAATTAAAGAAGAGGGCGTGACGTTCCGCTCGCCGATTGATGGCTCAAAAGTATTTCTGTCTCCTGAAAAATCCATGGAGATTCAGAAAACCTTAAACTCCGATATCGTCATGATTTTTGATGAATGTACGCCCTACCCAGCAACATACAGCCAAGCACGGATGTCCTTACAGCTTTCTCTGCGCTGGGCTAAACGCTGTAAGGTCGCCCATGAAGGCAACCCTAATGCCTTGTTTGGTATCGTCCAAGGTGGGATGTATCCTGAACTGCGTGATGAATCTTTAGAAGGTTTAACCGATATCGGCTTTGATGGTTATGCCATTGGTGGTTTGTCGGTTGGCGAGCCCAAAGAAGAAATGATCAAAATTCTGGATTATCTGCCGCGTAAGCTGCCAGCAGATAAACCACGTTACTTGATGGGTGTTGGTAAGCCTGAAGATATCGTTGAAGCAGTGCGCCGTGGGGTCGATATGTTTGACTGCGTAATGCCAACTCGTAATGCACGTAATGGTCATTATTTTATCAGCACTGGCATCGTACGGATTCGCAATAGCCAGTATCGTCATGATATGCGCCCACTGGATGCCAATTGCAATTGCTATACATGCCAGAACTTTACCCGCTCATACCTTTATCATTTGGACAAGACTGGTGAAATGCTGGGTGCGATGCTCGGCACGATCCACAACCTCGCCTACTATCAAACCTTGATGCAAGGGCTGCGCGCTGCCATTGAACAAGGTCAATTAGAAAGCTTTGTGCAAGCATTCTATGCCGCACGTGAAATGGAGGTCCCTGCTTTCGCAGGATAAGACGTCATACAGGCATAAAAAATGGCGTGTTACATGACACGCCATTTTTTTTAACTCTATTCAGGACTTAATCTTATTTAAGGATCGCAGCCGAAGGCTGTTTATCCACCAGTGCTTTACACAGCAATGCGTTTTCACGCGTCTGCTTAAAGCTACGCTCAGTGCCGACCAGTTCTTTAACACGTGGCTCAAAGAATGCTGCCAATTGATCTGCATCCTCTTGTGAACAGCCATTACCTCCAACTAGACCTGGGATGCGTCCGCTGGTATGGCTACCAGTACGTTTAAGTACTTTGTCATGATTACGTACAAACCAATCCCACGTTGCGGCACGGCCTTCACCGTACAGACGGCTTGAGTTCAATAGATAACGCATCTCACCCACTTTCACACGCTCGTCTATGGCGACATTACGGGCAACTTCCGCATCTTCTTTTTGGCTTGCAGCTCCTATCGCCGCAAGGAGCGAAAGACGCTGAGCAGGATCGCCATTACGTCCTAGCTCTTGGATCAACTGATCCAATACCTTGCGACCTTGCTCCTGCACAGCGACGCTTAAAATATCACCAAGCAGCTCAGCATTAACTACCTGTAAATTCAGCGTGCCTTTGGCGTTTGGTTTAAGTGTTTTTTCACTTTGTGACAGTAATGCACTGCGGACTTCTGGCAATTTAATGTCAAGTGCCAAGAAGTCAGTCAGAGTCGCACGGAGTAAACCGGCATCTTCTGACTCGCCATCATGACGCTCATAACCTAAAGCTTGCAAACGTGCCAAATACAAATCACGTGCAACCGCCGTAATCTGAGCGTGTTCCGCTGGGGTCTTTGCCAGATATTTATTCAACCAAGTCAGCGTCGGGATCAGCGCAGTAGCGACTTCACGTGTTTTTGAGGTTGCCAATTGCTTCGCCGCGGTCAATACCACTGACGCATCAATATCCCCATGCTGGAATGCTGAATCAATGGCATCGGCATAAGCCAACTGCTCGGCATCGGACAAGGTGGTCACTTGTGCATTCAAGCGCGCCCAATCATTATTGCTTAAACTAAAACGATAGTAGCCTGCTGCATCGGCATTGGGGATATACCAAGAAGATGCGGTAGCACCTTTAAGCACTATATCGCCTTCAGGTTGCTCGAGCAGCTCACACTGTACTTTACTATCTGCAATCGCAGCGGTTGGCTCGCCATAGCGTACGCAAACAGGGATACCCCATTGCTGGTTAACACTGCCTGTCGAACCATACGGCAGATAACGTTGTTGTTTAACATGCAATACGGTTTTGCCGTCTTTATTGCTTAAACTCGTTTCAACGAGTGGTACACCCGGTTGATCAAGGAAGCTCTGCATTGCTTTAACAAAATGCTCTCCTTGACCTGAGGTTTTAGCGAGTGTCGCAATCAGATCATCAGCGGTCGCATTACCGAACTGGTGCTGTTGCACATGGGCTTGAATGCCTTTACGGAACGTGTCGGCGCCGAGATAACGCTCAAACATGTTCAGCACGGCTGCACCTTTTTGATAAGTAATTCCATCAAATGCACTGTCGATATCACCATTATTAATAATAGGCTGACGAATACGACGCACACTGACCAAACTGTCGCTCTGCATCGCACCATTCGCGCCTTCAATCACTTCAAGATCGGCACGATATTCAGGATGGAGCTTCTGGGTGACTTTCTTTTGCATCCATGTGGCAAAGGCTTCATTCAACCAGATGTCATCCCACCACGGCATAGTGACGGTATCCCCAAACCATTGATGTGATATTTCATGTGCATTGACATTAAAGGAGGTCTGCACCAGCGATACCGGTGAGTCCTTGTCGAGTAACATATAGTAATCGCGGAAGGTCACCAGTCCCGGATTCTCCATCGCCCCTGCGGCAAAGTCTGGTGCGCCCAAGATATCCAGCTTGTCAAAGGGATAGCCAAATCCAAAATACTCTTCCAGTGTATGGACAATCGCTGGTGTCTCAGACAGTGCATGCTGCATTTTTTGGCCTGTGCCATGCGGCGAGATACCACGAAGTGGGGTGACATGATCACGCCATGCAGTTGGAGCAATATCAGGACCTTTGGTCACGTCCCAAGGACCCACAGCAAAAGCAACAAGATAAGTGGGTAATGGTTTAGTTGGTGCAAACTTCACAGTGCGCCAGCCGTCTTTCGTCTTTTGATCACTGACCTGTCGGGTATTGGCTACTGCAACCAGATCCTTCGGAACCGTTAGAGTCAACTCAAAGGGCGTTTTAAAACGCGGCTCATCAAAGCCGGGAAAACCATAACGGGCACTGATCGCTTCCATTTGCGTCATGACATAGGGTTGCCCTTGAAAAGACACCTTATAGACGCCTTGCAACTGCTGATTAAACTTCGTCTTGAACGACAGCTTCACTTGATAATGACCCGCTGGCAGTACCTGACCAAAGTTCAACACCGCCACGCCTTCTTTTTCTGCAGCGATAGCATATTTGGCCTTGATGGTTTTAGTCGGTGTCGTTTTTTGACCTACAGTCGCGACCTGAGCTTGGGTCACGGTCAGTTCTTCACCATGCAGCCAAATATGATCTGCTGGTTGTTTGAGTTCAATATCAATCAACGATATACCTGTGTAATCCTGTTTACTCGGATCAACACGAAAATCCAAATGGTAGGATAAAGGTTGCACCCAATCCGGAAGTTTACCTAATGGTGCAGAATCATCTGGGGTTAGAGCATGTGCAGTCAAGGGTAAACAGCTCATGGCAAGAGCGGTTAAAATGAAGCGGGGTATCGTACGCATTTCGGATTTAATCCTAACAAAATTAAATAAATAGCCAACACTGGATCGCAATGTGGTATTGAACTCAGCCCATGATTTAGCCTAAGTCATTCGGCAGACTGACTGATTTTTTCAATGAATCAGTGCGGTCTCTAGAGACGAATCAGGATAGCTTAAGCAAGGATTAAGCCATAAGCAGAATTAATGCAATACCTATCTGTAAAAAAGATAAGAAAAAAGCAGATGGTCAATTTGACCATCTGCTTTTTATGTAAAGCGATGTATTAAACCATTTGATGATTATTTACAGCGTACATCCTCAGCCGTGTATTTTTCAGAGATTTTTTTATAGGTTCCATCTGCCATCACTTCAGCCAAAGCCTTGTTATAGGCATTCGCGAGACTCAAATTATCTTTCTTTACAGCTACTGCCAGTTTTTCAACCAGTACAAAGCCACCGATTTTCAGCCCCGCTTGCGGCATGCTATTGACCGCTGCTTTGGCAGAGAAACGATCGCTGACCCATGCATCCACGCGCCCAGCCAGCAGTGCAGAGATAGCATCCGCATCTTTCGGGTAGTTTTTGATTTCTTTCACATTAGGAATCGCGCGTAAATTGGGTAAATAGGTTGTGCCCGTCTGCACCGCAATCACTTTATTTTTAAGCGTTGCAATAGAATTTACCTGTGGGTCCTTAGAGACAATGACCGCACCACTACAATACTCAGGATTGGCAAACGTCACCGCTTTGGCACGCGTTGGCGTGATGCCAATCGATGATACCGCCATATCCCAGCGATTCTGTGCTAAGCCCACGAGAAGGACATCGAAGGATAAGACCTGCCACTCAACTTTCACACCCATCTTTTTGGCTACCGCTTCCATGAGCTCAACATCCAGCCCTGTTCGCACGCCATTTTGAGTATAAGTAAATGGTGGATACGCAGTCTCTGTCGCGACAATTAACTTACCACTGGCTTTTACTTCCTCTATCGTTCGAGCTTCTGTAACGAGAGATATAGCCAAACTCGCACATAGAATGGAGAAACGAATCAGAGAGTTCATACGTGGTCCAACTAAAGAAGGGGAGAATTAAAATCAAGACATCGGTTTATGACCATAGGATCATATTGTATAAAAAAACCCGCCGGAGCGGGTCTTTTTGAATACGATAAAACTTAGCTTTTTGCAGCCATCGGCATGGACATTGCCATAGGCTTAGCTGCTGGAGCAGCATTCGCCACACATTTCCCACCTTTATGGTGTGCACCAGTACCGCCTTCCATATGCTGACCTTTAGGACATGCATTTGCAGCACCAGCACTTAAAGCAAAAACAACTGCAGTTGTCGCGATTAATAGCTTTTTCATAACATCCCATTCCTTCGATTAAATGAACTTGCAACCCGATAAATCAACCGCCTCTGTAAATTATGCCTGCTATCAGAATCTGTCAATAGCTTATATTGTAAACAGATAAGGGACTTAAAAATGTTACTAAATGGTTGATGCTTGCGTGAATCTGCGCATCACGATCGCCGCAACCAATGCCAGCATCAGTAGCACGCCTGTGAACTCAACCACAGATATCCAGGCGCCATGATCCCAAAACCAGCCACCGAAAGCCCCCATGACACTGGCACCCATGTAGTACGCCAATAAATACAATGACGTTGCGTGCCCTTTAGTTCCTATCGCCATGCGACCCACCCAAGAACTCGCAATAGAATGAGTGGTAAAAAAACCGATTGTCATCACGATGATTCCTATGACGATCAAAACTAAGACATGAGAAAGCGTGAGTCCAACTCCTAAAGCAGTCAGCAAGATACCCAAAATCAACACCGGATAGCGCCCAAATCGGTCAGCAACCTCGCCTGCTAATGATGAGGCGATGGCACCGAAGATATAGGCCATAAAAATAAAGCCGACTTGGGTTGCCGACAAATTAAAAGGCGAAGCCAATAAACGGAATCCCGCATAGTTATAGACAGTGACAAAGGCACCCATCATCAAGAAGCCGACGGCAAATAGCACCACCAGCTCAGGACGTAACAGATGACTGCGAAAGGCATTAATATGAAATGCCATTTTGAATTCAGTTTGACGTTTAAATTTTTTCGATGCCGGTAGCAATGCCTTAAAGACCAGTGCCAGCACTAAGCAGAGTCCACCCATCACCCCCATGGCGACTCGCCATGAACTGACTTCAGCCAGATAGCCTGTTGTCACCCGTGCCACCATACCGCCAATCGCATTGCCTCCGACATACAGCCCCATCGCAAGACCTAGGCCTTTCGGGTGGATTTCCTCAGCCAAATAAGCCATCGCTACAGCGGGTACACCGCCAAGCATAATGCCTTCAAGCGCACGCAACACCAATAGAATATGCCAGTTCGGTGCAAAAGCGGCCAATAAATTCAATACTGCTGCACCCAGCATCGACATGGACATCAGCTCTTTACGCCCAAAATTCTCAGATGCGGTGCCAAGCAGCACTATCGACAAGGCAACAAAACCCGTTGTCAATGACAACGCTAAGGCGCTCTCTGCCGCACTGACATGAAAAGTATGCGCAAACAAAGGCAGGATCGCCTGCACACCATACATTAACGAAAAGGTACAAAATCCTGCGGCAAATAAGGCAATATTGATGCGTCGGTATGCAGCAGATCCTTTGACGATACCGTGATCTTTGGACTGCGTTTTTTTAATCTGGGAAGTGGCAGGACTGATTGCAACGGGAGATGGCTGTACGCCAGCTTGAGCACGCATAATGATCTCTAAAATTAAATCATGGATGCATTTTAAAACTCACTGACCAAACAGTCTAATATATAATACTAGTCTTCTTCATCGCTTTTATATATACCTATGGACATACGCCATATTCGCTACTTTCTTGCTGTCGCCGAAGAACAGAACTTTACGCGCGCGGCAGCAAAGATGGGCATCGGACAACCGCCTCTCAGCCAGCAAATCAAGGATCTGGAGCATGAGATCGGCGCGCCTTTGTTTCATCGCTTAGCGCATGGTGCTGAACTGACTGAAGTCGGCAAGGCTTTTCAGCAAGAAGCTGTTCACGTGATCACCCAAGTTGAGCGTGCCAAAAGTGCAGCACAACGCGCAGCACGTGGGATTACCGGGCGATTACGAGTCGGATTTTCAGCATCAGCCATTTTTAATGCCATTGTTCCTACAGCAATTAGGGCGTTTCAACAGACTTATCCCGAAGTGAATCTCTCTTTAAACGAGAGCAATACTTCGCAGCTCCTCACAAAACTTGCCAATGAAGAACTCGATGTCGTTTTTATTCGTCCTGGATCGATCAAACTGGATAGTGTAGACTTTCAATTACTCGACGAAGAGCCCATGAAGATCGTTTTGCCCCATGAGCACCCGCTTGCGACTCACAGCGCACTGCCGCTGACTGCACTGCGAGATGAACCCTTTGTGATGTTCCCGCGCACAGTCGGTTTTAGCTTATACGATGAGATTATTATGACGTGTCGGCGAGTAGGGTTTGAACCCAAAATTGGACAGGTCGTCCCGCAAATTTCTTCAGTTGTAACGTTGGTAGCTGCGGGACTTGGGGTTTCCATCGTTCCAGGCTCTATCGCACAAGTCAAAATTCATGGCATTGAATACTTAGACATCGAAGGCGATGCACCCGTTGCTCGCTTGGCCATTGCATCTAGACGCCATGAGCACTCGATCATCGTGCAGCACTTTAAGACACTGACATTGTCTAGACTGGAATCATAAAACGGAATTAAGCGGAAGTTCCTTCATACCAGCCCTTGGATCGGTTCACGACTGACACAACCAGCAACATGATCGGTACTTCGATCAATACGCCAACCACGGTCGCCAGCGCTGCTCCTGAATGAAAACCAAATAGACTAATCGCAGCTGCCACCGCCAATTCAAAGAAATTGGATGCACCGATCAATGCCGACGGACAGGCAATGTTGTGCTTCTCTCCCACTGCCCGATTAAGCCAATAGGCCAGTGATGAATTGAGTATCACTTGAATCAAAATGGGTACGGCTAGCAAAGCAATGACCAGAGGCTGCTTAATGATCGCTTGCCCTTGAAAGGCGAACAACAGAACCAGCGTTACAAGTAACGCTGTTATCGACCATGGACCAATCTTTGCCATGACCGCATCAAATGCAGCCTGTCCCTTTGCAAGCAAAGCCTTACGCAAAAACTGGGCAATGATGACCGGAATCACAATATAGAGCACAACAGAGGTAACGAGAGTCGCCCAAGGTACGGTAATCGCCGAAATGCCGAGTAGTAATGCAACCAATGGTGCAAATGCTACAACCATGATGCTGTCATTTAACGCCACTTGGGACAGGGTAAAAAGTGGATCGCCATTGGTCAGGCGACTCCAAACAAACACCATCGCCGTACATGGCGCAGCGGCCAATAAAATCAGCCCTGCAATATAACTATCCAATTGATCCGCAGGTAAATAAGGGGCGAAAATCTGGCGAATGAACAACCACCCTAGAAAAGCCATCGAAAACGGTTTCACCAGCCAATTCACAAACAGGGTGACACCGATCCCTTTGACATGCTGACGAACTTCATGCAGTGCGGAAAAATCAACTTTGATCAGCATCGGAATAATCATAATCCAGATCAGCAAACCGACCGGTAGATTCACCTGCGCGATTTCCATATGGCCGATGGCTTGAAAGATATTCGGAAACAATTGTCCTAAACCTATACCAACAACGATACAGATAAAAACCCATACCGTGAGAAAACGCTCAAACACACTCATCGACTGGGTGGTATCTTTTACATAGCCATCTAAGGGGTTAGACAAAGGTAAAGCTCCTTATCATTTTTATCATACATAAGGTAAGCGTAAGTCTCTTAGACGGGCAAATCGCCGATAGCTTGCAACTCAGCTTCAAGCTCAGTACTGCTCAAGGTATCGATAGGTAGATTGACCAAGAGATTCACTTTGCCACGTATCTGAGCAAAGGTCTTAGTAAATGCAGCACGCTTATCCTCATCACTGCCATCGACATACGATGGATCTTCAAAGCCCCAATGAACCTTAATTGGACTACCGCGCCAGAGTGGGCAAGACTCCCCTGCCGCGCTACCACAGACGGTAATCACGATATCCATTTTTGGGGAGTCAGGTTGTGAGAATTCATCCCAGCTTTTGCTTCTGACATTCACCGTGTCATAGCCAATCGAATGTGCCTGCTCAACCGCAAAAGGATTTACGCGACCACTCGGTTGACTCCCCGCGCTATAGGCTAAAAAGCGGCCTTCTCCAAGAACATTGATGAGTGCTTCACTCATGATGCTGCGTGCTGAATTACCTGTACAAAGAACCAGTACCTTTGCAGCTTGATCAGACATATTGCTCTCCGGATGTGTCGTATCAATTAATGATTGGAACGTTCGCAACCCACGTCACCAACAGCACACGCCAGACTCTCCGGCATACACGGCTCACCCTGACAACAATTCTCAGTCAAAAAGGTAATCAGCGTATTCATCGTGCAGAAGTTGGCAGCGTAAATGACGAAGCGACCCTCCTGACGAGAAGTCACCATACTGGCGTGACTCATTTCCTTCAGATGAAAGGATAGCGATGACGGCGCAATCCCCGTTACTTCGCTGATCTTTCCTGCGGGTAGCCCTGTAGGACCGGCCTGTACCAACAAACGAAAGATGGTGAGACGGGACTCTTGGGCCAATGCGGCTAAAGCCGATACAATCGATTTAATTTCCATATTTCAATTATTATTGAAGTATGGAAATTATGCAAATACTTTATGTTGATCCACTTTGATAACCAATACTTATCAAACCTTCCAAGTAAATGATTAGACTGGCTGAGATCGCTTAGAGTATGTTGCTCTGAACAATGAATAAAACCAATAATTGATATAAAGATGATGCATCAGCCAGAACTTGCACAGCTGACATAAATCTGAAAAAACATGAAATAGAAATGCACCATATCAGTCTTAAGCATAAGCCAATTCGGAATTACCCATGCCTTTTCGCCTCAAAACTGTGCAAAAACCGAGTCTGCATGCACAAAATCGAAATGAAAAGGCGTATGATTAAGACCAAGCGGTAAAACCCTACATCATGTGACGTATGACACGATAAGTTGCTGTTGAAAACACTGCATAAATATAAAAGCAATAAAATCCCGCAGTCTTTGAAAACAGTACTTTGTGAATGAATTCTTAGCCTTGTAGAGGACGTTGTAATGGATGCTCTAATCTTGAGTCGAATCCAGTTTGCACTGAATATGAGCTTTCATATTCTGTTTCCCACCATTTCCATTGCCCTATGTTGGGTACTACTCTTTTTTCGTCACCGCTGGGTGAAAACCCGTGAACAATCATGGCTCACGGCCTATCGCTTCTGGACCAAAGTTTTCGCTCTGACCTTCGCTTTGGGCGTGGTCAGCGGCATTACTATGAGCTTTCAGTTCGGCACCAACTGGCCTGGTTATATGGAGCGCGTTGGTAACATCGCAGGTCCCTTGCTCGGTTATGAAGTGCTGACTGCTTTCTTCCTTGAAGCAACCTTCTTGGGTGTGATGCTGTTTGGGCACAATCGTGTGAGTGAGCGGGTTCATCTCTTTGCAACCTTTATGGTGGCTTTCGGTACCACACTTTCTGCTTTCTGGATTCTAGCTCTGAACTCATGGATGCAAACACCGCAAGGCTATTGGGTCGACCCACAAGGCATCTACCATGTCGCCAGCTGGATTGAGGTGATTTTTAACCCCTCCTTCCCGTACCGTTTTGTACATATGGTCACTGCATCATTCCTGACCGTGGCCTTCTTACTGTGTGGCCTGAGTGCTTGGCAAGTCATCAAAAAAACGGCCGATGAAGCAACACCTAAAGTGCTCAAAACCGGCTTGATCTTGGCAGCAATTCTGATCCCTATTCAAATCTTTGTTGGTGATCAGCACGGTTTGAATACGCTGCATCATCAACCAGAAAAGATCGCCGCAATTGAAGGCATTTGGCATACAGAGAAAGGTGCTCCGCTGCTGGCTTTTGCATGGCCGAATAAAGACACGCAAACCAATGACTATGCCATTGAGATCCCCAAAGGCGCTTCATTGATTCTCACTCATGAGCTCAATGGCGAACTCAAAGGATTGAATGAATTTGAGGTACACCCTCCTGTTGCACCATTGTTCTTTGGCTTTCGCATCATGGTGGCGGTAGGTATGTTAATGCTTGCTGCAAGCTGGTTTGGCGTGTATCAGCTACGCCGCACCAAAGGTGATGTATTGAAGTTCCCTCGTTATTTCCTCTATGGCCTAGCCAGTATGACCTTTGCGGGATGGCTAGCGACACTTGCAGGCTGGTATGTCACTGAAATTGGTCGTCAGCCTTGGATTGTCCATGGGTTGATTAAACTCAGTGAAATTGTGACCCACACCCCGCCTGCCAATATTGCATTCACACTGACGATGTATGTCGTGGTCTACGTGGTGCTCATCATTTCTTATGTGGGTGTACTGAAGTATATGGCGGAGCATCCTAAAAAAACCGAAGCCGAACCCACTGCTGGATCAGGTGAAGCGATTGCGATCGTAGCGAACGAAGCCATTGATTCAACTTCAGGAGAACAAAAATGAGCTGGGCACAAATTATTCCCCTGATCTTTATGGGCTTGCTGGGTTTTGCATTATTCGTTTATGTGGTCTTAGATGGATTTGATTTGGGTGTCGGGATGCTGATGCATCGTGCCAACACCGAGGAACGCAATACTATGGTTGCCTCCATCGGTCCCTTCTGGGATGCCAATGAAACGTGGTTAGTGCTGGGAATCGGAATTTTGCTGATTGCCTTCCCTAAAGCCAACAGCATCATTTTAGGCAATCTTTATATTCCTGTGGCTTTTATGCTGATTGGTTTGATCATGCGCGGCGTGGCCTTTGACTTTCGTGTCAAGGCACGTCTAGAGCACCAGTTAGGCTGGAACTATGTGTTTATTATTGGTTCAGGTTTAGCCTCCGCAACCCAAGGCTGGATGCTGGGTCGCTATGTCACCGGCTTTGCTGAAGGTTGGCAATTTACTTTGTTTGCATTGGCGATTGCACTGGCTGTCCCTGCGACCTACACCCTGCTTGGCGCTTGCTGGTTACTGCTGAAAACCGAAGGCGAACTGCAAGCAAAAGCAACACGCTGGGCAAAAATCGCATGGGTGCCTGTGGTACTCGGCATGATCTTGATTTCACTGGCTACGCCATGGGTCAGTACTGTGGTGCGTGATCGCTGGTTTGCCCTGCCTCAACTCATTGGTTTACTGCCGATTCCTCTTGCGACTGGTGCAGCATTAATCGCGTTACGCTGGATACTCAATAGCCCGCGTGTTCGTGCTGATTTGTGCTGGTTGCCCTTTGTACTCTTAATTGGCTCACTGGTTATGGGCGCTCTCGGTCTGGCCTATAGCTTGTACCCTTATGCCGTGATTGGACAAATGACCGTTTGGGATGCAGCAAGCTCAACGGAGGCACTCAATGTCATTTTGATTGGTGCCGCTGTTGCGATTCCTGCGATCTTTGGCTATACCATTTTTGCGTTCTGGGTCTTTAGGGGCAAGGTACGCGAACTCACCTATGGCTGATGGGTGTCATTGATGAAAAACTTGCGCTAATTCCGATGGATTAGCCTTGAAAGATCGAAAGATAGCCTCATGGAAGTCCTGATGAACGCTTAATCACCGATTAGGCATTTCATCAGGACATTTTTTATGGCTGTTCATGGATGGCGTAAGCCATCTGCATGCAACAGTGCGCGTTAAGGGAACTTCTTTTCGCTTGATAAAACTTTTACCGAATTCTTTATAGAATCTTACACAGCAGATGATCTGCGGTTTGATTCGTCATGGATAAAAAGGTACATTGCTACCCTAGTTTTTTATGAATGCGCTATAAATCTAATTGCGCTGCATTTCTTTAGGGTTTGCCCCATATAAAGATGCCGTAGATTAGAAAATATTTTTTATTTTTAGGAATTTGCATCATGAGTTTGTTTATTGCTTCCGCTTACGCCGCGCCAGCAGCTGCCGCAGGTCCTCAATCGGCTTTACCATCTATTTTGATGATGGTCGGCTTTGTGGCTATTTTTTACTTCCTTATCTGGCGTCCACAATCTAAACGTACCAAAGAACATCGCAACATGATTGAAAGCGTAGCGGTGGGTAGCGAAGTGGTTTTTGCGGGCGGACTCATGGGCCGTATCAAAAAAGTTGAAGGGGAATATGCTGTAATCGTGATTGGTACTGGCGTTGATGTCAAAGTCCAAAAATCATCGATTGTTGCTGTATTACCTGAAGGCACACTGGCAGGGCTTTAAGTCCGGCCTGATGGGAGGTGGCAGCATCTCCGTCAAACCACAACACAGTGAATGTCGTCGTGGTTCTTGCTTGATCAAAAACATGTGACAGGGCACGTCACATGTTTTTATCATATTCATGGTTTGAGTTTTAGAAACTTTTCAAAGAAGCTTTTTCAAAGAATCTATTGGCGAAAAATCTAAGTTTAAAGATCTCTATATTTAAAGAAGAGCACAGATGCGTTATCCAGCATGGAAATATGTGGTAATCCTACTGGTTTTGGTAATTAGTACACTGTATGCGCTACCAAACCTTTATCCTGATGAACCCGCGATTCAGATCACAGGCGCTAAAGCAGGCTCGCAAATTGATCAAAGCGTGCTCACTCAAGCCGAATCTGCACTAAAAGCAGCGAACATCACCTCTCATGGTGATAGTTTCGACGGCAAGACGGCCCTGCTCCGCGTACGGACCAGCGATGAACAACTTAAAGCACAAGACGTGGTTCGTCGCGCACTGGGTGATAACTTCGTTGTCGCCTTGAACCTTGCACAAACCACACCAAACTGGTTACGTTCAATTGGTGCAGCGCCTATGAAATTGGGTCTGGACTTACGCGGTGGTGTGCACTTCTTGCTTGAAGTCGACATGTCCAAAGCCATCGAACAGCGCCTTGATACAGCGACTACGGATATTCGCCGTGAACTGCGCAGTGAAAACCTCATTTTCCGCACTGTGCAACAAAGCGCAAATGGCATTAATGTGGTCTTCGATCAATCTGCGGATCGTGATGCGGCGACCAATGTTTTACGTCGTAAATTCCCCGACTTTAGCATTCAGCAATTGGCTGTGGGCGACGGCTTCGTCGATGCACTGACCTATACCCCTGCCAAGATTCAAGAAATCAACCAATACGCTGTTGGTCAGAACTTAACAACTCTGCGTAACCGGATTAATGAATTGGGTGTGGCTGAAGCACTGGTCCAAACCCAAGGTAGTAACCGCATCGTTGTGGACTTGCCTGGCGTACAAGATACCGCCGAAGCTAAACGTGTTCTAGGCCGTACCGCCAATCTTGAATTCCGTATGGTTGCTGACGAAGCAGCCGGCTATAACGGTGGCCCAGTGCCAGCGGGTGCAGAAAGCTTCCCATTTGAAAAATTGGATGGCCCACCTGTACTGCTGAAACGCCAGCGTATCCTGACTGGTGAGCGTGTCCAAAATGCTCAATCTGGTTTTGATCAAAATGGCTCTGCATCCGTCAATATCACACTGGATAATGCTGGCGGTAAGCTGATGAACGATGCCACACGTTCTTCTGTTGGAAAACAAATGGCGGTATTGTTTATTGAAAATAAACAACGCATCAGCTATACCACAGATCCTGCTACGGGCAAGTCGGTTGAAACTCGTACACCATACACTGAAAAAGTCGTCATCAACCGCGCAACGGTTCAGTCAGTGCTCGGTTCACAGTTCCAAATCACTGGCATAGGCAGCCCGCAAGAATCTGCTGAGCTTGCCCTACTCCTCCGCTCCGGTGCCTTGGCTGCGCCGATGTACTTTGTTGAAGAGCGCACGGTCGGTCCATCACTGGGTCAGGCCAACATTGATAAAGGGATCTTGTCGACCCAAGTCGGTTTTGCTGCTGTTGCACTGTTTATGCTGGTGTTCTACCGCCTATTCGGTTTGATCGCAAACTTTGCATTGTTCGTGAACTTAGCCATGATCCTTGCAATTATGTCTGCGATTGGCGCTGCGCTCAGCTTACCGGGTATTGCGGGTATCGTGTTGACCATCGGGATCGCGGTTGACGCCAACGTCTTGATCTGTGAACGGATACGAGAGGAGCTACGTCACGGTGCCAAGCCCATTACCGCCATTGTGCTCGGTTATGATCGCGCATTTAGCACCATTATCGATGCGCACGTCACGACTCTTATCGTTGCGGTGATTCTATTTGCCGTGGGTAGTGGTCCAATCAAAGGCTTTGCCGTCACGCTGTCTATCGGGATTATCTGCTCGCTATTTACCGCGATCACCGTAACCCGTGGTGCTGTTCAATTGATCTATGGTAACCGTCGCCATGTTACAAAACTCAGTATTTAAGGGGAATCATCATGGCTAATCAAACACCATTAAATCAACAGGCTGCCAATACAGATCCAACAGAAACGATTGAGCAATACCAGCACGATGAGCTTGTGATTCGCTTTATGCGGTTCCGTAAACCGCTAGCGCTCCTCTCTATGCTGCTAGTGATCATTGCTCTTGGGTCTATTATGACCAAAGGTCTGCATCTGGGTCTCGACTTCACCGGCGGTATTGCGGCTGAAGTTAACTATACCCAAGCCGTACAACAGACAGACGTCCAAGCTGCGCTGACCAAAGCAGGTTTTCATGATCCTGTAGTCCAGTACTTAGGGACTCAACGTGACTTGCTCGTGCGTATGCCTGCACAAGAGAAACCACCAGCGGATGTTTCAGCGTATATCCTACAAGCGGTGCAATTGCTGAATAACAGCGCTACCGTACAAAAAGTGGATGTGGTCGGCTCACAAGTCGGTAGCGACTTATACCTCCACTCTTTAGGTGCAATCGGTTTGTCACTGCTACTGATGATGACTTATGTTGCGATCCGCTTTCAGTTTAAGTTTGCGGTTGGTGCTGTTATTTCATTGTTGCATGTGACGATACTGACTGTAGGTGCTTTCTCTGTGTTCAACTGGCCCTTTGACCTCACTGTTTTGGCGGCAGTTTTAGCCTTGATCGGTTACTCACTGAATGACACAATCGTGGTTTTTGACCGTATTCGTGAAAACTTCCGCAAGATTCGTGGGGCTACGGCCATTGAGATTGTCGATATCTCCTTGACTGAGACATTCCGTCGTACCGTAATGACCGTTGCAACCGTTGCTTTGGTTGCACTGGCGATGCTGTTCTTGGGCGGTGATGGCCTGTATTGGTTCTCTGTCGCATTGCTCATTGGATTGGTCGTGGGTACCTACTCGTCCGTCTATATTGCGACTGGCTATGCCATCTTTATGGGTTTAAGCCGTCAGGACTTTATTGTCAATGTTAAACCTGAGTTTGAAGAAGAAGTCGTGGTCTTCAACGATCCCAAAGCGCGCAGCAAATAACGCGCTCTGATGAAAAAAAATCCCATCGCATGATGGGATTTTTTTATGGCATTATTTTTGTGATTGATAACCCATTACTCATGCAGCAGTGCATTCAACTCATCAACAACCTCAGCCCAATCCGCATCTTCATCCAGTGACTCTTGAATGAATTGCAACTGTCCTTCATTCCAAAAGGGCGCATCAGCGATCTGCACATCCGCGGATAAGTGATGGCTCTTAATAAACGCACTAATCGCTTCTGGGGTGTTTGCCAATCCCAACTGGGCAAACAAATTTTCGATGGTGTAGCTGTCTAATATATCCATGTCCACTCTCCTGCGGTTTACTTAAAAAATCTGATCAATCCAGCAGACTCGACGAACAAGCCCGATGCTTTTGATTGTATGCTTTTCTAAATATTGTACAAATGCCTTCATGTATTTTTTCATTAAACAATCAATCTATCACCTTGTATCAACACGTTGCAAATTGCATCTATTTACTCATCTCTCCTTGAAAACCCTTAACTCATCGCTATTATGAATTGATCGGGTCAATTCTGACCTCGACTTATTAAAGAGGAATTTTCCATGTTGCGGATTGGTCTTTTTTTATTGACTAACCTCGCGGTGATGGTTGTGGTCGGCATCGTGCTTTCCATATTAGGCGTGGGAGCTACGCACACAGCGGGCGGATTAAATTTAGGCAACCTATTGGTCCTGTGTTTTGTATACGGGATGGTTGGTTCTGCCATTTCTCTATTTCTGTCTAAGCCATTAGCGAAATGGAGCACCAAAACACAGATTATTGAGCAACCTTCTAACCAAGCAGAAGCATGGTTATTGCAAACAGTGAATGAATTGTCACAGCGTGCAGGCATCAAAATGCCTGAAGTGGGTATATTCCCTAGTTATCAATCCAATGCTTTTGCAACAGGTTGGAATAAGAACGCTGCACTTGTCGCAGTATCGACGGGTTTACTTGAGCGCATGAATCAGGATGAATTGCGTGCCGTATTGGCTCACGAGATTGGTCACGTTGCCAATGGCGACATGGTGACCTTGGCATTGGTACAAGGTGTGGTCAACGCCTTCGTGATGTTCTTTGCACGCATCATCGGTAACTTTGTTGACCGGACCGTGTTCAAGAATGAAAGTGACAGCCCAGGCATTGCCTACTTTGTCACCAGCCTTGTGATGGATATTGTCCTTGGCATTGCAGCATCAGCAATCGTCATGTGGTTCTCACGTCTACGTGAGTATCGTGCCGATGAAGCCGGTGCACGTCTGGCCGGTAAATCTGCCATGATCAATGCACTACTGCGCCTGCGTCAGGAACAAGAACTCCCTGATCAGATGCCGGCTGAGATGAAGGCTTTTGCCATCAGCTCTGGCCGTGAAGAAAGCTTTAGTATTGCGGCCTTGTTCCACTCTCACCCGAGTATCGAACAGCGCGTTGAAGCTTTGCAAAAACTCAATGTCTAATCCTTGCTGCAATAAAAAAGCCCGATAATTCGGGCTTTTTTTTGGTCTAAGTCATCATATCAAATCATGTTCCTTAGTATTTAAAGGTCATCCCTACCGTGTAATTGGCAGGTGCACCATAGAAGCCTTCCCCATCTGGGAAGCTGTTTAAATACTTCTTATTGGTGATATTGTTGCCATTCAGTTGTACAGCAATATGATTATTGACCTCATAACTCGCCATCACGTTAACTAAAGCATAGCTGGACTGGCGAATCGTTCCTGAGAATGGGACTGCCTCGCCGCCCACATAGGCCGTACTGACAATATCCTGATAGGTTTTATCTTGCCATGTCAGGCCTGCTCCCACTTTTAGAGCTGGTAATACAGGCACTTGATAGGTCGCTAAGACATTGAAGATTCGGGATGGTAAGTAGGTACGCGCCTTGTCTCCGGAGGTATCATCTTTCATACTGATCTGAGTAAAGCCAAAAATCAGATTTATGTTTTCAGTTACCCTACCAGCTAAATCAACTTCATAGCCCTTGGTATTGAGATCCCCAACACTGTATCTTTTGATAATGGATGCAGAGTCAGAAGCCCTGAGTGGATAGTTGTTTTGCTTGGTGCTAAAGAGTGCTATTGAACCAGTCAAACGATCTTTCAGCCAGCTGCCTTTCAGACCTACTTCATAGGCATTACCCTCTACAGGTGCAAGCGCATTGCCACTGGTATCAAGCCCGGACTGTGGTCTAAAGATCGTGCTATAACTCGCATATGCCGTGGAATTCGGGGTGAGATTGTAGGTGACCCCGACATAAGGCATGGTCTTAGACTGATCATAGTCGGTCTTGCTACCATAATTGTTCCCTGCATTAGACGCTTGGGTATAATTCACACCCAGCAATAGCCGCAAATCTTCGTTTAAATGTAAGCGCGTCGCGGCATAGGCTGTTTTCATTTCCTGCACATAATCCGCTGTCGAGCTGTCTGCATTGTTAGGAATAAAATGAGGCTGGGCAAACTGACCATTCCATGTATACCAGTTAAACTCTGGAATACTATCCGCGTCAGCAGAAGCCTGCTTCTCTTTGTTCTTCGACCAGCTTGCGCCTACGACTAGCTCATGGCTATACCCGAGAAGAGGGAAACTGCCTTTGAGGTTAATATCTGCAAGTTGCTGAGTTTGATGATCGGTATAGGCAGAAGGGAGTATCGACACGCCCTTGCCACTTTGATCAGGTGCCCCGTAGTAGTAGACCAGCGCACTGTTCTCATCGCTTTTGATATAGTTATAGGTGACATTCAACACCCAATCATCTGCCAGCTTCTGCTTGAGTTCAATAAAGCTATTTTTAGTGGTTTTATCCCACTTCGCCCACTCTGGAACGGGATTATAAGAACGGGCATAACTCAATTGCTGACCATCGGTATTCAGCAATGGTAATGCTCCCCAATTATTGCCTTTCGGCTGATTGCGCTGCTCATAGTGCCCTACGGTCAAGAGCGTATTGTCTGTCAAATCTGCCTCAAGTACTCCTGAAAAGATATTCTTTTTCGATGAATAATGATCGAGATAAGAGTCGCCTTGCTGACCCGCTGCGACTAAGCGACCACGGACGGTTCCCGCATCATTTAGCGTACCCGAAATATCGCCTTCTATACGCTTGGTATCCCAAGAGCCGTCACTGATGCCTGCCGACGCTTGAAACTCTTTAGTCGGACGCTTGCGAATAAAGTTCACTGTCGCTCCCGGATCACCGAGTGAAGCGGTTAATCCATTGGCGCCTTTGATGACTTCAACCCGATCATAGATAGAGGTATCAATGTCTCCATTTTGATAGTTATAGCCATCGTATGGCATCCCTAAGCCATCCACTTGAAAACTAGAGATTTCTGAACCACGTGAGCTATAGCTGGTACGGTCAGTTTCCTGATTTTGCACAATGATGCCGGGTGTTGCTGCCAGTGCAGCTTTGGCATTATTTAAGCCAAAGTCTTCCATTTGTTGACTGGTAATCACGTTGATTGTTTGTGGCGTTTCTTTTGTCGAAATATCGAGCTTGGTCGCACTTGAGCTTTTTTTAACGATATAAGACTTACTTTTTTCCGTAGTGCTTTCTTCACGTGTAGCCGTCACCGTAATGGTATTTAAGGTTTGTTCTGATGACGCAGAATCTGCAGCGTAGAGCTGCTGGGTCACACACGCGGCCAGCGTGGTGAGGGTGAAACCTAAAAGACGCATATCTACTCCTATTACTCAACAAATCTCATCTATGACTAAACCGAACGACTACCAGCGATAGCTCACTGAACCCACCAGACTTCTGCGTGTGCCCAACCAACAATCACCGCGACCTAAACAGGTCGCGACATACTCTTTATCAAAGAGATTTTTGGCATTCAGTGAAAATGACCATTTATCTTGGGTATAAGACGCGAGTGCATCGACCAATGTAGTCGCAGGCACATCGATCACAGCGCCTTCCCCCCAATTTCGCCCGAGATAGCGGACTCCTGAACCGACACTAAATCCAGAAATATCAGCTAAAGCAAAGCTATATTTCGCCCAAAGTGAGGCAGAATGCTTAGGGATTGATTCAAGCTGAGTGCCTTTAACTGGACCTGTGGTATCTCGTGCGTTGGTATAGGTATAGCTGCCCAAAACCTCAAGATTCTGATAGCGAGCATTCCCCTCAAGCTCAAAGCCTTTCACCGTGACTTCACCAAGTTGAAGCTGGTTTTGAGGATTATTAGGGTCAGTGGATAGACGGTTTTTTTCTTTAAGCTGGAAAGTGGCGATAGACAGCATGTAGGGCTTGCCTATAGGAGACCATTTCACGCCGGCTTCATATTGCTCACCGCGTTTGGGCTTAAAGGTCTGTCCATAAAAGTCGGTGCCCGCTAGCGCTTCAAACGATTGGCTATAACTGAGATAGGGTGCAAGTCCATGATCGGCCAAATACACTAAGCCAAAGCGTCTCGACCATGCACTCTCATCCACCCCTACACTCGCTGAATCATCAACCGTCACCTTGGCATGGTCATGACGCAGACCGGCAACAAATACCCAGCGATGATCAAACTTGATTTGATCTTGTACACTGATCCCCACTTGTGTCGTACGCGTCGGCGAAATCACACCAAAATCCGCAACGGGTTCAGCAAAGCGACCATAGACTGGAGCATATAAATCGAAGGGCGTTGGATCAAGACCGCTCACGCTAGGATTGGTGCTCCGCTCCTGTGCTGAGTCAACACCAAAGAACAGCGTATGTTCGAATCGAGCAAAGTTCAGCTTTCCCTCAAGCTGTAAATCTGCAGAAGTCACATCGGAAGTCGGCTGACCCGCATACCACACACGATTGACGGTACGATCACTCGGGCGGGGACCCATCCAGCCACAGCAGTCGGCATACATCGTGGTGTAGTGACCATTGGCATTATCGTGACGCAGGTTCTGGCGTAGCGTCCAATCATCACTGAGCTTGCGTTCAAAGCTATAGCCGATACGCGTACGCTGTCCACCATAACTGTCCCAGTCTGGCTCGCCGATAAACAAACGACTTGAAATCTTCGGGTAACCACCTGGCGCATCTAGACGTGTACCTGCCCATGGCAGGAAGGCATTGGTGTTACCGCTTTCATCTTTTTGATATTGACCATAAATCGTCAGCTTTGTTTTGCTGTCAGGCAACCATGTCAGCGACGGCGCAATATAATCGCGTCTGACCTTGGCATACTCGACTTGTCTGCCACTGTTATTGGTCAAACCCACAAATCGATACAGCAGCGTGCCGTCTTGATCAAGAGGCCCGGTAAAGTCCACGGCGACTTGACGATGATCATTGTTACCGCCTTGGATCGCAATCTCATGTTGCGCGGTTTTTTGGGGTTGCTTGGATACCAGATTGACGAGGCCTCCAGGCGGGTTCTGCCCATAGGTCACAGCTGAAGGCCCTCGAATCACCTCCACACGCTCAAAAGCATAAGGCTCATCATGCACACTGCCCCATGAGCCTATCAGCGGTAAGCGTAAACCGTCTAAAACCACTGATCCCGAGCTTCCCCCACGGAGTGCATAATAGTCTCCGCGGTTATCTACCCCATACGGCTCGGCGGTTACGCCAGCGCTATAGCGCAGAGCCTCCGAAATGCTCTGGGCATTTTGATCTTTGATTTGATCTGCAGTAATCACCGAAATAGACTGCGGAATTTCAAGCAATGCGGTATCTGTTTTAGTACCTGCGCTACTCCGCTTCGCAACATAGCCTTTCACCGCACTGGATGCGGTTTCCTTAGTTCCAATCACCGTAATGGTTTGTAAGGTCTGTTCACGGCCCGTTTCTGTCGTGTCTTCCTCCGCCTGCAAATACGGTGATGTCGCCAAAGCCAGTGTTGTTAACGTGAATAATTGTGCAGCGCGCATGGCACCTCCCCATGGTTAGGATAAAAAGAGTGATCCAAAATCTTGATGGCAACTTCTTAACTGCATAAACCCATGGCCTGTAATGCATGGATAGGCAATCAAATACTCACCAGAAACATATCGACTCGACAACCATTAAATGATAACGATTATCGATATCATTATCAACATATCTTTACACTGCATTTATATTTTCTTACCGGGCACAATACTTTTATGATTAGAAAGGAATAGAATAAATACAGAGAGAAAGAAATCTAAAAAAGGATAACTAATAGCTTAAATTTTCTTAAAAGATATCAAGACGACAACTCAGTCAAAGACTCAAGAATAATGAAGAGAAAGAGGCCCAATACAGACCCTAAACATCGCAGATCGCATGCGTTTTGGCTAAGCAAATATATGGGGAAATATCATAATTGTCGGAAAATGGAATTATCAAAACCTAGAACGCAGGACAAAAAAAGCCAACTTGAGAACTCATCTCTCAAAGTTGGCTTTCAATGTTTTAACTGTTTGAGAAACTCTTAGAATCGCTCATATCCTAAAAGATAGCGCCACTCACCGACCGCTAATTTTGACATGGAAATACGCCCGATACGGATACGCTTCATGGCAAGTACTTTTAACCCAACGCCTTGGCACATTTGTTCGATCTGATCGATTTGCACATTTTTAAGCGCAAAGCGTAGATTATTTTCGTTTTGCCAGCTCACCTTTGCTGCTGGCATCAGCACACCTTTGTGATAAAAGCCTTGATTTAAACGTTTTAAATCCTGCTCAGACAACACTCCCTCGACTTGAACAATAAATTCCTGCTCGACCCGACTTGCATCGTCAATCAGCTTACGAGCCACACTACGATCTTGAGTATAAATCACCAAGCCACTCGCCGCACTTTCCAGCGGTAACGTCGGGGTCAATTTATGAAAGTGCGAATGCAGGGGACGAATGCCAGTACGGTCGCCCTTCTCCTGTGTCTCTAATGTCAGAAATTGCAATGCATCGTATTTAATCAGATCCGCTTTGGTTTCCTCATCAATTTCAGCAACCGCTGCTTGAGTACTATCAGTCTTGACTCGACGCTTGGTCGTATTGAGTTGATGTGTGAGGCCAAAATCATAACCCGCTGGCTTATGCAACAGAATCGTAACCGGTGCAGGTGGCTTAAGATTAGCTTGCTCATGCAAAGTTACGACCTGATCTTGAACCATAAAATTGGGTTGTTCGACCACTCGTCCATCCACCAAAACCCAGCCGCCTGCGATATAGGTTTCCGCATCACGGCGTGAACACGCCATTAAATCACTGACCCGCTTTGCGAGACGTACAGGTTCTTGTTTGGGGACTAATGTCATAACCACTACCATTTTTTCATAAAATTAAGGCTAAAAACGGGGATATTGAATATCACTCACGTCAATTGTGTAGTGTAGTCGAGTTCACGCCTGATTGGTGCGATCTTTGACATTATCCCCTCAATGACAATCTGTTTTGAAAGAGTGATTTGAGATGAACATGCACGCAGACCACCACCCATACTGTTGATAGAGCAACACCCATTCAACACTTCTGCCAAATTACACGCAACACTAAATGTCATTAAATATTTTACCATTTGGTTTTGTTGATGTTTTTAAATGGCATGCACCTTGCAAACTTGCTGGCACTGATGATTTTCATTACCCATGACAGTCATTCCATTTAAGCATTTGAATGCACAAGGTAACCCACTATGTCCATCCATGCCGAGCTATCACCAAAATCTGATATCGCACCAAAACTATTAAAAACCCGCATCATTACTACTGATCAAGAAGCACTGGACGCCGCACAAGAAGTTGCAGAGTTCGCCAAACTTGATGCCCAGCAGAATGACCTAAATCGAGTCCTTCCTTGGAAAGCCGTCGAGAAATTTACCACGCTTGGACTCGGCGGCATTCGAATCCCTAAGCAATATGGCGGTGCACGTGTCTCCCACAAAACATTGGCAGATGTCTTTAGGATCATCAGTAAAGCAGACCCGTCAGTGGGTCAAATCCCGCAAAATCAAATCAGCCTACTCAATGGTATCGAGATCATGGGGACGGAGGAACAAAAGCGGCTCATTTTCGCAGGAATTCTACAAGGTAAGCGCCTATCCAATGGCGGGCCTGAACGGAATACCAAGACATCACTTCTTATCGATACTCAACTTGAACAGCAGGGTGACCTCTATACAGTCACGGGTAAGAAATTCTATTCTACTGGGGCTCTCTTCGCCCATTGGGTCGCTATTAAAGCCATGAACAAGGCGGGTGAAGTCGTGCTCACTGTCGTTGAACGCGGTACGCATGGCCTGCAGATCATTGACGACTGGAACGGTTTTGGTCAGCGTACAACTGCCAGTGGAACCGTCACGCTCAATCACACCCCCGTGATTGATGGGTTCATTTTTAATGAACATATATTAGGTCAGATTCCCAGCATTCGCGGAGCGTTTTCTCAACTCATCCAAGTCGCTATCGATGTCGGCATTGCCGAGGCTGCGTTAGAAGATACGCTCGGTTTTATCCGCACGCGCGCTCGACCTTGGATGGATGCTCAAGTAGATCAGGCTGCGCTTGAACCTTACCTCATCGCAGAAGTGGGACGTCTAAAACTTAAACTCAATGCTGCAATCAGTGTATTGGACGATGCTGCTTCCCTACTTGATGCATTTGACCGATTAGATGCGGTTACCGAAACCCAAGCTGCTGAGGCATCAATCGCAGTCGCAGAAGCTAAAGTGCTTGCCAACAATATCTGCTTGCTTGCCAGTGAAAAACTCTTTGAGCTGTCAGGCAGCCGCGCGACATTAGCGGAATTCAATCTGGATCGACACTGGCGTAATGCCCGTGTACACACCCTGCACGATCCCGTGCGCTGGAAGATTCACGCCATTGGTGACTATTACTTGAATAATCACCTACCTGCTCGTCATGTCTGGATCTAAGCAGATTACATAGCGCATCCACTGTTGCAACCAGCGTCATTGAACATTTATTCGCGCCCATCGAATCGATTGAGGTCGCACCGAAAAATCAGGTTTTGTTATGACCCATTTAATTGAAAATGCCCATCCCAGCGTCGATGTGATCAAAGATGATCAGCAAGCAATCAACGTTGCAACTCGCTTGGCGGAACAGTTCGCTTTAAGTTCCGCAGAACGGGATATTGAACGCATCCTTCCTTTTGTAGAGCTAGATTTGCTCAGTCATTCTGGACTGCTGGCCATTACAGTGCCCAAGCGTTTTGGTGGTGCTGAAGTTTCCGCACAGACCCTTGCCACAGTCATCGCCTTATTAAGCGCGGCTGACGGTTCAATCGGACAGATTCCACAGAATCACTTTTATGCGCTGGAAGTTCTGCGCGTCAATGGTACCGATACTCAGCAAAAGAAGCTCTATGCTGAAGTCCTTGCAGGACAGCGCTTTGGCAATGCCTTAGCAGAATTCCACACCAAGGCAGCAAATCTACGTACATCCCGCCTCGTTTTTGATGGCGCGAACTACTCCATCACGGGTCAGAAGTTTTATTGCACGGGTGCACTTTACGCCCATCGCATTCCGACACTGGTGAGTGATGAACATGGTCAAGATTTTTTAGTCTTTGTTGATCATCGCGCAGAAGGGGTCAAAATTATTGATGACTGGTCGGGCTTTGGCCAACGGACAACCGGCAGTGGTTCAGTCTATTTTGATCAGGTCAAAGTTGATCCAATAGACATCGTCCCTTTTAATACCGCTTTTGAACGCCCGACGACCGTCGGCCCTTTTGCCCAGTTGATGCACGCGGCAATTGATACCGGTATCGCCCAAGCCGCCTTGCATGAAAGTATCGAATTTATTCGTACCCGTGCACGGGCTTGGATTGATGCACACGTCGAGCAAGCCCAACATGATCCATTAACCATCTATGAGATTGGCAACTTGTCTGTTGAGGTTCGCGCCACCCAAAGTCTACTTAATCGTGCTGCGCGGCGGGTGCAAATCGCGCAGCAGAACCCAACCATTCAGACGATTGCAGACGCCTCTATCGCCGTCGCCGAAGCACGTGCGCAAAGTACCGAAGTGTCACTGCTCGTAGGATCCAAACTCATTGAACTGGGCGGCAGCCGCGCCAGTCAACGTAGCGATAATCTCGATCGATTCTGGCGTAATGCCCGCGTGCATACCTTGCACGATCCCGTACGCTGGAAATACCACGCGATTGGCAATTACTATCTCAACAATGTCCTTCCACCGCGCCGAGGAACATTGTAATGAGTGACGTAAAAACACCCAAACAGATCATCATGAATGCCTTCGACATGAACTGTGTCGGGCATATCAATCATGGTCTATGGACGCATCCGCGTGATCGCTCTACAGAATTTAACCAGATACAGCATTGGACTGAACAAGCACAATTGCTCGAAAAAGGACTGTTCGATGGTTTATTTCTGGCGGATATCGTCGGTGTCTATGATGTCTATCAAAATAATATTGATCTTACTCTCAAAGAGTCCATACAGCTTCCCAGCCATGATCCTTTGCTGCTGATTTCTGCTATGGCGGCAACAACTCAACATCTGGGCTTTGGCGTTACAGTGAATTTAAGCTACGAATCGCCATATTTACTCGCACGCCGTTTTTCAACGCTTGACCACCTCACGCAAGGACGGATCGGCTGGAATATCGTCACGGGTTATTTGGATAGTGCTGCCAAAGCGATGGGTTTTACGGAGTTACTTGCCCATGACCTCCGTTATGACCAAGCCGAGGAATTTCTTGATGTCGCCTATCAGCTGTGGGAGTCCAGCTGGGAAGACGATGCCGTGCTAATCGACAAGACCCAGCGCATTTACGCCCAGCCTGCTAAGGTCCACAAGATTAAACACCAAGGACCCTATTATCAGGTTGAAGGTTATCACTTAAGCGCCCCTTCTCCGCAGCGCACACCGCTACTCTTTCAAGCAGGTGCATCCAGTCGCGGTACTGCATTTGCAGCGCAACATGCCGAATGTATTTTTATCAGTGGCAATGAAAAACACATTACTAAACAGCAAGTGGATAGCATTCGTGCTCAAGTCCAGACCACAGGACGAGATCCTGATCAAGTCAAAATTCTGATGGGCATCAATGTCATCGTGGCCGAGACCGAAAGTCAGGCGCATGAGAAGTATCAAGAGTATTTGCGCTACTCAAGTCCCGAAGCTGGACTCGCCCACTTCTCAAGCTCCACAGGTATCGACTTTGCCCAATATGGTCTAGACGAAGCCATTCCCTACCGCAGTAGTAATGCCATTGCCTCGGTCAATGATCGCTTTAAGCACGAAACCATTACCCCGCGAGACCTCCTTGAACAACATAAATTAGGCGGCCGATATCGTCTGATTATCGGTTCCGCCAGCCAAGTGGCTGAAGAACTGATTGATTGGATTGATCAGACAGGCATTGATGGCTTCAACCTTGCGCGCATTGTCACTCCGGAAAGTTATGCCGACTTTATCAAATGGGTCGTACCTGAATTGCAACAGCGCAAGCGCTATAAGACCGCCTATGAATCAGGAGTCTGGCGAGAAAAGATCTTTAATACTCAAGCGCCTTATCTCAATGCACCACATCCAGCAAGCGCATGGCGGACGCGAAATAAGGATGTTCATCAATTGCCAGCAACTCAAGAGAGTGAGCTCATTTAAAGCGAGTTCAACTTCACTATCGCTAAATATTTATCCAACTTAAGACTTAGAAAACCAAATACGGGGAGTTATTTATGAGCAACAGTTCCAGTCAAAGTACAAAGCGAAAAAAAGTCATTATCTATGGTGCCATCGTCGTCGTGATTTTAATCGTCGCTGGTGCATTCTATAAAATTCATCATCAATCTCATCAAGTCTTGAAAATTGGTATTACCTCCTCTTTTGCACATCAATTTGAAGTTGCTGCTGAAGAAGCCAAAAAGCAAGGAATCAATGTTGAAATTGTTGAATTTTCCGATTGGAATACCCCCAATTTGACGCTTGAACACGGTGATATCGATGTCAACTATTTCCAGCATCAACCCTTCCTCACCAATGCAATCAAAGAAGGTCATCTGCACCTGAAGCCTTATGCGATTGGCAACGTCTCGAACGTTGGCTTATATTCCAAAAAATATGACCGTTTAGATGCGCTGCCTGCACACGCAACCATTGCCATCCCAAATGATCCGGTCAATCAGGGACGCGCATTGTTGTTATTACAGCAAGGACAACTGATTAAGTTGAATCCTGATGCCGGTTATCTTGCAGGTTTGCACGACATCACAGACAACCCCAAGCAATTCAAATTCGTCGAAGTGGAAGGCGTGCAACTGGCGCGCGCGCTCAGCGATGTTGATTTAGCTTTTGGCTATCCGCACTACCTCGTTGTGTCTAAAGCTTTTGATCCCAATAAGGCACTGTTATTTGATGATATTAAAAACAGTAACTTATATGCCATTCAGTTTGTGGTAAATGACCAATTTAACGATGATGGCCGTTTAAAAAAATTTGTTGAGATTTATCGGACGTCCCCTGTCGTTAAGGCCGCTTTAGATCATGACTTTGGCAAACTTTATCACCCAGCGTGGTAAAGCTCTGTTTATGAATGCTTAACTCACACCAGCCTTAAGATAAAGCGAGTCTATACATCATGCTGTCCTATAAAATTGATCTCCTTTTACAAAGTACTATTGATACCTTGGCGATGGTGGGGGTCTCTGCGTTATTCGTTTTCATCTTCGGATTAATTCTCGCGCTGATCCTCGTGACCACAGATCGCCAGGGCATCTTCGCTGCTCCTAAAGTGAATGCTCTGCTGGGCTTTGTGATTAATACCACCCGCTCCATTCCATTCTTGATTCTGATGGTCGCTCTCATTCCCTTAACGCGATTGATTGTCGGGACCAGTTATGGGATCTGGGCAGCGGTTGTTCCTTTAACCATCGCCGCGATTCCCTTCTTCGCGCGAATAGCAGAGGTGAGTCTCCGTGAAGTGGATTCAACGATCATTGAAGCCGCTCAGTCTCTCGGTAGCAACCGTCCACGTGTGATCTGGCATGTCCTAATCCCTGAAGCATTGCCGGGGCTAGTCGCTGGTTTTACCGTTACCATTGTCACGATGATTAATTCTTCGGCGATTGCGGGCGCTATAGGCGCTGGAGGACTTGGTGACTTGGCTTATCGCTATGGGTATCAGCGCTTTGATGGCCAAATGATGCTGGCAGTGATTGTAGTGCTGGTGATTATTGTGATGGTGGTGCAGTTTTTAGGGGATATGCTGGCGCGGAGTTTAAGTCATTGAGTGTTTGAGGGGATTCGTCAGAATAATCATTTTATGATTCCTCAAAATAAAAACAGACCTGAAGGTCTGTTTTTATTGCTTTTCATTTTGCTAAGTAAATAACGCGTTAACCCTTGAATTTATTAAACAGGTCAGTTGCGGCTTTTTTGGCATCTTCCAGCTTATGGGCAGCTTCCGCTTTTAAATCATCAAATTTTGCACTTGCCTCATCGGTAAACTCAGCAACTTTACCTTTGGCTTCTTCAAACTTTTGCGAAGCATCGGTTTTAAGCTGGTCGAGTTTATCTTCAGCTTGTTGCAATGCACTTTGAGCATCGGTTTTTAGCTGCTGAGTCGTTGACTGTGCTTCTGATTTCAGTTCATCCAGTTTTGCTTGACCACCGGCTTTAAGATCAGCAGCTTTTTGTTTTGCATCATCAAGTGCGGCATTGGCTTGCTCTTTTAATGCATCAATTTTGTTATCTGACATCATCTATCTCCAGTTTTGTATTAATAGCAATGATATTGAATGAGAAAAGCTTAAGCCTTTTGAGCTTACCTAAAGAGACTACGCCACCTTAGGCAGTTTTCAAACGCATTTTTTGTATGATGTTTATACTTATAACTTAATTGGTCGTTGACTTCAGATAATTCTTGTCAGGATGTGTGTATTTGAATATGCCATAAAAAAAACAGACCCGAAGGTCTGTTTTTTACTGATCCAAATTGCCTAAGCAATTATGGGAGTAAGTGCTTAACACCATCACGCTCTTCAGCCAGCTCTTTTTCCGTAGCTGTCATTTTTTCGCGTGAGAAGTCAGAGATTGGTAAACCTTGAACGATTGACCAGTCACCATCTTTAGTGGTTACAGGGAATGAGTAGATCAGACCTTGTTCGATGCCGTATGAGCCATCGCTGTATACGCCCATAGAAACCCAATCACCCTCTTCAGTACCGAGAGCCCAAGTACGCATATGATCGATTGCAGCGTTTGCAGCAGAAGCAGCAGAAGATGCACCACGTGCTTTGATGATTGCAGCACCACGTTGTTGAACAACAGGAATGAATGTACCTTCGTACCATTGACGCTCAACCAGTCCTTCAGCAGCAGCACCTTTAACAGTAGCTTGTGAAATGTCTGGATATTGAGTCGCTGAGTGATTACCCCAGATGGTCATTTTTTTCACGTCGTTTACAGTTGTGCCAGTTTGCGCGGCAAGCTGGGCAATCGCACGGTTATGATCCAAACGGGTCATTGCTGTGAATTGACGTGGGTTGATGCTTGGCGCATTGCGCTGAGCAATCAAAGAGTTGGTGTTTGCTGGGTTACCAACAACCAATACTTTGATGCCGCGGCTTGCGTTGTCATTGATCGCTTTACCTTGTACAGAGAAGATCGCAGCGTTAGCTTCAAGCAGATCTTTACGTTCCATACCTGGGCCACGTGGACGTGCACCAACGAGCAATGCATAGTCTGCATCTTTGAATGCAACATTCGGATCATCAGTTTGTACGATGCCAGCCAACAATGGGAATGCACAATCATCCAATTCCATCGCCACGCCTTTTAACGCTTCGAGTGCTGGGGTGATTTCAAGCAATTGTAAAATGATCGGCTGATCTTTACCCAACATATCACCAGATGCGATACGGAACAGTAATGAATAGCTGATTTGACCAGCAGCACCAGTAATGGCAACGCGGACGGGTTGCTTCATCGTTTTTCTCCAGATTGGGCAAAGATTGGTTTTTTAAATATCAAGTCTCAGGCGCACCACTTTTAGCAGTGGTTCGTAGTGAGCGGACATATTGTACTTGAAGCTGCGAACTTGTGCGAGTAAGCTGATCACTGCGTAAGGTGGGTATTTACAATAGAGTACAAAATATGACGGTTTTAGAACCGCCCCAATCGACCTTTGAATGGCTTAATTTCAAACAACCTGCAGTTCGTGACCTCGCATTTGCGCTTGCTAGCCCACCACTTCTGGCACATTGGCCAGAAATGCTGGCACCAACACAAAGCATTGACTTGCCCAACTTCACCTTTTGGCAAGAGCATTACCACCGTTATCTTCCACGTTTACAAAAGCTTGATAATGACCCATCTGTATTAAATCAAGTCCTGACTGATCTTCCCAGCACCAGACTCGGTATCCGCTTTGAAGCCCTGTTAAGTTTCTGGTTAAAAGATCAATCGGACCCTTGGCATGATTTCGAACTTCTTGCACAAAACATTCAATTAAAAGACCATAAACGTACAATCGGTGAAATTGATTTTTTAATTAAAAATAAATTAACTGGTGAAATCGAACACTGGGAGCTCAGCCTCAAATTTTATTTGGGTGAAGGTCATCTTGAGCCTTTTGAATGGCGTGGACTGAATGATCGGGATACCTTTGGCCGTAAAATCAAGCATACCGTCGAACGGCAGTTTAACGTAAACGAAATTGAGCACGATGTGCTGGGCAAACTACTGATTCAGAAAAGACGTGCGGTCTTTAAAGGTCGTCTGTTTTATCCTGATACGGCTCTAAATTCAGGTGTAGCAACGCAGAACCATCTTGACTGGCTCCATCCTGCACATCTGCGTGGTAGTTGGGGCTATCAACTACCACACAATATCAATTGGCGACGTGCCGCGCGACGTGAATGGCTCACCCCAGAAGCCCAAGACCGTGATGACATGAGACCCCGTTTCTTAACACACGGACTTTATCTCGGTTATCCATTGGATTTGACGAATTCCAGCCTTACGATGATTCCTATTGAAAGAATGATTCGGCTGCCCATACGAAGAATTCCTTACCTTACTTCACTTTATAAACATTGATGCTATGAACTTTGAATCGAATCTTCACTCATCTAAAAAAGAGATTACTAAATTACATTCGCTTACTTCGCGTTACGTTGCAGCAACGCCACTACACTTGTGAGATAAGAACCCTTGTTATAATCTGGCTTTACACATTACAGTGTCATTTATTGGAGAATATCAATGATTAAAGTTATCGCTGCTGCTGCTTTGGCAACTATGCTACTGACTGGCTGTAACACCATGAAAGGTGTGGGGCAAGATGTTTCTTCAGCTGGACAAGCAGTAACTGGCTCCGCAGAAAAAACCCAAGACAAACTTTAATCCGTTGTCTTAAATAATAAGAACTCGCCTTAGTGCGAGTTTTTTTATGGCAAAAATAAGTGACCGTATAATATCAACAACATACTTAAGACATCATGATTGTGAGATGTTCAGTCCCTTACAATCAGCGTTATACTGAATCATCGCTAAATAGCATCTCATGACCCTTTATAAACGACTATGCCACAGCCCGACTTATCACAAACTTCCGCATTACAGATACTCTCTCAGACTTTCGGCTATGATCATTTTCGCGGTCAACAAGCCCAGATTATCGAAACTGCTGTGCAAGGTAAAAATGCCTTAGTTTTGATGCCCACTGGCGGTGGCAAAAGTGTGTGTTATCAGATTCCAGCGCTACTACGTACAGGCATTACCATAGTCGTATCCCCGCTCATCGCATTGATGAAAGATCAAGTGGATACTTTACGGGAACTGGGCATCCGCGCAGCGTACTTAAATAGTTCTCTGTCCATGAGTGAGCAACGAGATGTCGAGTCTGCACTCCAGCACGGTAATCTGGATTTACTCTATGTCGCTCCCGAGCGACTATTAAGTGAAAGTTTTTTAAACCGCCTTGATCAAACGCAACTGGCTCTATTTGCCATTGATGAAGCGCACTGTGTCAGTCAATGGGGACACGATTTTCGCCCCGAATATCAGCAACTGGGGTTGCTTGCGACACGCTACCCTCACATCCCGCGCATGGCGCTCACCGCAACGGCCGATGAGCGCACCAGAACAGACATTATTCAGGTCTTAAGCCTGCAAAATGCCCCTGTTTTCCTCTCCAGTTTCGATCGTCCCAATATTCGCTATAGCATTGTTGAAAAAGACAATGGACGCAAACAACTGATCGATTTTATCCAGCAGCAGCCCGAAGGCGCGGCAGGCATTGTCTATTGTCTTTCCCGCAAACGCGTTGAGGAAACTGCAGAGTTCTTACAAAGTAAGAACCTTCCTGCCCTTGCCTATCATGCGGGCTTACCTCAAGCCGAACGCGTCAGAGTGCAAGATGAGTTCTTGCTTGAAGAAGGGCGAATTGTTTGCGCGACGGTTGCTTTTGGTATGGGGATTGATAAGCCCAATGTGCGTTTTGTCGCACATTTAGACTTGCCGAAATCCCTTGAAGGCTATTATCAAGAAACGGGTCGTGCCGGACGTGATGGATTACCTTCAGAAGCCTGGATGGCGTATGGACTCGGTGATGTTGTGTCTGTACGCCGTATGCTGGCGATGTCCGATGCACCGCCTGAAGTGAAGCGTATTGAAGCCGGAAAGCTGGATGCGCTCTTGGCTTACTGTGAAACGGCCAGTTGCCGTCGCCAAGTCTTACTCACCTATTTTGGCGAAACAGGTTCACAGCCCTGTGGCAATTGTGATATTTGTCAGAATCCACCCAGCACTTGGAATGCTACGGTTGCCGCTCAAAAAGTCTTGTCTGCCGCAATTCGCACAGGAAATCGCTTTGGCGCGGCTCACCTCGTTGATGTGCTACTGGGCTCAGAGACTGACAAAGTCAAACAGTTTGGACATCATGAATTACCCACCTTTGGTATTGGACAAGACTTGTCCGAAGCAACATGGCGCAATGTGATTAGACAGCTCGTCGCTTTAGGTTATCTGTTGCCGGATTTGGAAGGCTTTGGCGGCTTGATGAGCAGTGAGAAAGCCCGTGACCTACTCAAAGGCAAAGAAACGCTCTGGTTACGGGAACTCCCCGCAGTGAAAGTCAAAGCCTCTCGCCAAGATCGGACATCGCCTAAAGCGGGTGATCTCCCTACTGATGCACAACTCCGCTTTGATGCATTGCGTGCCTTGCGCTTATCCTTTGCGCAAGCTCAGAAAGTCCCTCCCTATATTATTTTTAATGATGCGACCTTGCGCGAGATGGCACTCCTCGACCCAGATACCGCAGAGAAACTTAGACAGATTAGCGGGGTTGGTGAACAGAAACTGGCGCGCTATGGACAAGGTTTTCTGGATCGTTTAAGCGAAGTCCGCTCAGCCCCTACAGATCAACCGATGAACTACCCAGAGCCCGCGCAAGAAAAAGTCGATACATTGACTGCAACCCTTGAACTGGTGAATCGCGGTATGGATCGCGCTCAAATTGCAGAGCACAGAGGTCTTTCTGTTGATACGATCGGCGGGCACTTGCTCAAGCTGTATCATGCCAGCAAGGTGACAAAGCATGAGATTTTGTTTTTAGAATCACATGAGCTCCTTGAGATTCAAAAGACCGCCCAAGAACTTAACCTTAAACCCAAGCAGACTGCCACCAAAGCATTGAAAGAAGCCCTTAATCACCAATATGGGTATGCGGATTTAAATGTGGCACTGTGGTTGTGGTAAAGGTCATACGCTTCTCAACAAAAAGGCCAGAATAAATCTGACCTTTTTGTTGAATTTATTTGAGAGGACCTTAAAAGTCATTCATCAAAGATCACTCATCATTTAATGAACATTCAAAATTGGTTGGCTCCTGTCCACAACGAATTTTTTTCAAAATACTCATCATTTTCTTATTATAGATATCATCACGCGCAAGGCTTAAACGCGCTTCTCTTAAAATTTTGATATAGCCCAATTTGTCATTTGCAGGAAGATCCATCCAATAACGCGCATCGATGCTCTTTTCCACGCGCGCAACTGTTGCCATCTGACGGTCTAACTGTTCAGCAACCCATGTACGACTTTTTTGGCCATAGCCATCAGGAAATTTAGAGGGACGAATCAGAATATCACTGGTCACGTGTGCAACTGGGAAACGTACAATCGCCCCTTTAGTACCAATGCCTTTACTCAGTTCTAACGGTTTAAACGCCATCGCAGGAACAGCAACCACATCCACTTGCCCGTTATTAAACTTCCCACCGATGGAGGTTAAATCAACAGAAACAGGTTGGGCACCAACCTTTTGCACCAGAATATCTTCTGCCTTGTCGTAGTCTAAAACACCAAATCGCTTGCCCATGATTTTAAGCAACGAATTAATGCTCCGATCATTCACGACGATATACGCAGATCCTAGTGTAGAAACCCCTACGACCTCATAACCCTTATTCAGCATATAAGGTGCGACTTTAGGACTCGCCATTAATGCAATGACCGATCTTGCTGCATTATTATTTGGCAAGCCACCAGCCGCATCAATGGAACCCGTAAAGTTATTGAATTGACGCGCGCGTACACCTGTGATCGAAACACCATCACACTGCCCCGCTTTAAAATCTTCTGCTGCAATACGCTCATCGGTGTACGGTTTCAACGTAATATCTGCACCCCACTGTTTTGCAGCAAGCGCATAATCCTTCATCATGGAGTAAATATCGCCTTGCGTTCCGAGCGGATCAAAAACACAGACCTTTTGTGCATATGAGGAAGTTGCGAGGGTCAACAATGCCGCACCGGCAAAAAACTTGAATGGAGCCGTCATGAAAAATTCCTTTTATAAAAATCGCATATCTTCGAACAATCCTTGCCCGATAATAGATGCATCATCGTTTTTGCATCATGCAAACTATCAATACACATCATAAAACAACTCGGGGGTGTAGGAACAGAACTAGATGATCTTTTTTATAGATATCGGCCATATCAATTTAAAGCGGATAATTTCGCATAAATTGGCGGAACTGCTCTAAAATAAGCTAGACCGTTTAATTTAAAACTTATTTTATGAATACTTTTCACCTCGAAGGACGCTCACACGTCACCCTCAGCAATCTTTTGAAAATTGAAGGCTGGTGTGAAAGTGGCGCTGCTGCAAAACATGCCATTGACGAAGGCCGAGTCACGGTTGATGGACAAGTCGAACTGCGCAAACGTAATAAGATTGTCGCTAATCAAGTCGTCCGCTTTGCTGGTAACACAATTAAAGTTGTTGAATAATTTTTTTGATTGACGCCTTACTCGGCATAGAATAGTGTAGCCCTACAATTCCAGTGCGTACGTCGGTACGCCACTCTTATGTCCTATCGCTATATTGTTTCAAAAAAATCCTTCTTTTCTACCCTTACTAATGCCGCAGGAATGCTTGATAGCTTAGGAAGATTTTCTTCTCCTCAGCCTTTTACTAATCGATATCGGCTTTATACTATTCGAAGCTATAGCAAAGCTAATCCAGAGTTGTGGTTTAAGCAAACCTACATTCCTGACATTGCCGACTGGATGATCGGTTTAGAAAACGATCCATATACTGATTTAAAACCCGAATTTAGACTTACAAAATCAGACGTGTCGATATCCATTCGATCGGATCGCTTTATCAATGCCGAATCTTTTATCAAAACACAATTGAATACAGGACTTATTAAATTAGTGCCTGAAGCGGACCAGCGAGAGCGGTTCGAACACTCTAATGCGCTTGTTGCATGGAAAGTCTCTGACCAACTGATGTTCATGAGCGATGAGTGGAAATGGAATCTTCCAGCATGGTATATTTCGCTGAAAACGGCACGCTATGAATCACATATCATGTGCATCGCGATGAAATTCGGTTTAGTTTTTATAGACTTTTACTACCCAACAGCCAATCATACGCTCAATAAAGAAAGTCCTCGTGCACAGATTAATGTTACCCATTTACACTAAAATATAGCATCCTCAGAAAAGAAAATACTTATGTCCGCAACTTTAGATTTAACTCTTGACCTTATCCGCCGTCCTTCCGTCACGCCAATCGATGCAGACTGTCAAACCATCATGGCCGAGCGGCTTGCCAAGATTGGCTTTCATATAGAAAAGATGCGTTTTGGTGATGTCGATAATCTATGGGCAAGACGTGGAACGGAAGGACCGCTATTTTGCTTTGCAGGACATACTGATGTTGTGCCCACAGGTGACTTAGGGAAATGGTCATCTGCACCATTTCTGCCTGAAATTCGTGATGGACAGTTGTATGGTCGCGGTACTGCTGATATGAAAAGTGCGTTGGCAGCGATGGTCGTTGCCTGTGAACGCTTTGTTGAAGCACACCCAACACACGACGGCTCCATAGCCTTCTTGATCACCAGCGATGAAGAAGGCCCTTCAATCAACGGTACGGTCAAAGTGATTGAAACACTGGAAGCACGTCAGGAAAAGATCACATGGTGCCTCGTCGGTGAGCCGTCTAGTACGAAAACACTGGGTGACGTCATCAAAAATGGTCGTCGCGGCTCATTGAATGGCATTTTGACGATTCATGGCAAGCAAGGTCATGTCGCCTACCCTCACCTTGCCGATAATCCCATCCACCGTGCAGCACCTGCCATCACAGATTTAAGCCGTGAGGTTTGGGATCAGGGTAATGCCTTCTTTCCAGCAACTACCTTTCAGATTTCAAATATTGCAGCGGGCACGGGCGCCAATAATGTGATTCCCGCGGATATTGAAATTGTCTTTAACTTCCGTTTTTCAACCGAAGTCACCGCAGAGCAGCTCAAGGCCCGTACGCATTCGATTCTCGATCAGCATGGCTTAAAGTACACCTTGAACTGGTCGCTATCAGGATTGCCTTTCCTAACCGCAGAAGGTGAGCTCGTTGCCGCCGCACAAACGGCGATTCGCGATATCGCAGGGGTAGAAACAGAGCTGTCAACCAGTGGCGGTACCAGCGATGGTCGTTTTATTGCACCGACCGGTGCTCAAGTTTTAGAACTAGGTGTATTGAATGCAACAATCCATCAAATTGATGAACGCGTCGATGTCGCGTCCCTAGAACCCTTAACGGATATTTATCAGCGTATCTTAGTTGAACTGCTCACTTAGGCCATTTAAAGATATAAAAAAAGCCGGATGATTATTCGGCTTTTTTTTATATAAGAACATTCAGCATCATTGAATATATGGCTTAAACAGTTATCCCTTCTTTGAGCCCGCGCTCAATTAACTCTAAATCGGGAATCAACCACACTTGGTCTTCGTGCTGTACATACTGATAAACGACATGATTGGCCGCATGTTTCGCTAGAGCATCACTCACCGAATCAATATCTTTCATCGCGGAAATTCGGATCTTGCGCGCTTCAGGTGCAGCGGTCAGTGCAAAGGCATATTGCAAGTGATCCTCCATACCTTCAATAACCAATGCATGTGTTTTTTTCGCAGTAGATACAGAAACGAGAGGGATGTTTTTTCCCTGCCAGACCAGATGCTTTTGATTCGCCTGGGCAACGTCAAGCTCAATAATTTCAAGAACCAATGACTGGGGTAATACGCAGAGAATTCCGTCATCAAGTGCAAGCACATAAAGTTCAAGCGTGCCCGAAGTGGTAATCAAACTCATGGTTTGATTAAAATTCTGCCCTTGCGCTGATTTACTTCCAGCGGATTTCATCTCATTCATTATCGACTTCCTTGATAAACCACTCCAATTCAATCAATGGAAATGGATTGCTCACTAATAAACTGTTGTAAATGCTCGGCTAAAATTTCTGGTGTCCCATTAAAACTGACTTTGCCAGAGGCGCGTACATGATCGGGCTGGCTTGCACAAACACAAGATGATGCTGTTTGTGCCCAGATTACGCCGTGCACACTTTGAACGTCATCTACCGCATCACTGCCATCATCTCCCATGCCACTAAAGACGATCGTCATTAACCGTGAACCAAACGCTTCCGCAGCACGTCGCATGACCTCGTTAATCGATGGCTGATAATGCCCAGGCCACGGTTCATATTTCACGGGATCAGACTCAATTTGCTCAAAAGCGAATACTTCACCATTGGCCCCAAAATCAATTTGACGCGCTGCTGGTACTAAAAGTACGTGGCCCGCCTTCAGAAATAAACTCGGCTGCAATGATCCACTTTGCTCAGTAAAACTTTGCTCAGTATCAAACTGCCATGCATTATGACGACTTAAAACACGGGGTAATACTGACTGCATATTCGGATCGATATGCTGCACAAGGATAAAAGTCACGGGTACACTAACCGGTACGCGGTCAAGAAAACGCTTCACTGCCTCAGGTCCACCCATTGAGGCGGCTAAAATACAGACATATTGCCAGTCTGTTGATCCAGTATGATTCAGTTCACCTGTAGAATCACTGGCATGAGCATGCCCCTGATTTTTGGAATGACTGGGTACATGGACCTGTCCATGACTATTCATATGACGTGAAGGGCGGTCTTCCGCTCCCTCCATGATTACGAGTTGCGGCTCAACCTCACGCGATAATTCAACGATTCTTTGCTGTACGATCTCAGCCTCAGGCTCAAGTTCAATAATTTCTGTCAGTAAAGGCGGTGCATCACCCAAAAACTTAATGACCTTTTCACTTAGGGTTTTAACCCAATGTGCATAAGCTTTTTGATGGACGGGTGAAGGTGCTCGAGTAATTCCGATCATCAGCGGCGCATCGTCACCAATCATATCTAAAACGTAATCATCATGCTCCACATCCAAAAGCCATAAGCTAGGGAGTAGATGACAGTGTTCAGGCTTTAGGCGATTGGAATGAATATTATGGAGTACATCAAACCCACACTGCATCATAGCATCAGCCAAAGCAATTCGTTGTAGCGGATTGTCCGCTACAATAAAAAGCTGTGGTGAATCCGCATGCATCTTCAATACTCCAACTAAGCTATCGTATGAACTGACTGTGACTCAGCCAAAAGCTCAGCGATGTTCTCAAGCAGAATCTGCTCTTGGAACGGTTTGCCCATATAGCCATTCACACCCGCACTAAAAGCACGCTCACGGTGTTTTTCTCCCGTCCGTGACGTGATCATGATGATGGGCAGCTCCGACAACCGTGGATTATGACGAACTAGGTTTGCCACTTCAAAACCATCCATACGTGGCATTTCAATATCTAGCAGCATCAGATCTGGATGGACTTCTTCAAGCTTACTAATCGCATCGACGCCATCTTTGGCTTGTACGACTTGATAGCCCTGGCGTTCAAGCAGACGTGTTGTAACCTTACGCACAGTCACAGAATCATCGACAACCATAATGACTTTCTTCTGTTGCACAGAGGCCGACGACGTTTCAACCACTTCACGAGTTGTTGTGGTATTCATGCGGGGCTGGCTGGCAGCAATACGCGCAAGCGCGGCAAGATCAAGAATAATAACGACTGAACCATCACCCAGAATCGTCGCACCAGAGATACTGCTGACACTCGCGAGTTGTAAACCAACGGGCTTAATCACAATCTCTTCACGTGATCCCACTAATTGGTCGACTTGAATCGCAACTTGCTGACCTTCGTATTTCACAATCAATAACGGTAATGGAAGAATCTGCCCATACAAGGTCGGTGATGCCTGACCACCGATCAACTCACCCAGATAACGCAAGCGATAAGGCTTACCTGAAAAATCAAATAGCTCTTGTTGAGAACCATAGAATTTTGCCAGTTCATCTGGACTTACACGGACAATACGTTCAATTTGCGACAAGGAAATAGCAAAGATACGATCGCCAACGCGTACACGCAGTGCATCAGTCACAGCAACGGTTAAAGGTAAACGTAACGTAAATGTCGTTCCCTGCCCTTCAACGGAGTCAACAGTCACTACACCACCCAACTGACGGATCTCGCTTTGGACGACATCCATGCCCACACCGCGACCCGAAATTTGAGTCACCTGCTTGGCTGTGGAAAGACCGGCATGGAAAATTAACTGCATGATTTCATGTTCAGTCAATTCAGCTGAAGCATTAATAATGCCACGTTCAATCGCCCGATTTCGTACTGCCTCAACGTGAATCCCTGCGCCATCGTCTTGTAGCGTTAGAATGACCTCACTGCCTTCACGTTGTACTGACAACGTAATGGTGCCTTTCTCTGACTTTTTCTGTTTGATCCGGTCATCCGCAGATTCCAAACCATGATCAACCGCATTACGCAACATGTGTTCCAGAGGCGCAATCATCCGCTCCAGTACACTACGGTCCAGCTCACCTTCCGCATTTTGGATAACCAGATTAACTGACTTACCCAGCTCAGTTGCGGTCTGACGTACAACACGCTGCAATCGAGGAACCAGACGTGAGAAAGGTACCAGACGTGAGCTCATTAAGCCTTCCTGCAACTCTGATTGAATTCGAGATTGTTGCAGCAGTAAGCTTTCTGAATCCCGTGCTTTTTCAACAAGGGTATTTTTAAAATCAAGTAAGTCAGAAACCGATTCCGCCAACGACTTGGACAGCTGATTGATGGATGAGTATTGATCCATTTCCAGCGGGTCAAAGTCTTGATATTGACCACTGGAGAGCGATCCTAAATCTTCTTGGTGGCGCGCGATAATCTGAGACTCAAGCTCGCCATCCATCCGACGCAGTTGCTCAGCAATCCGCTTAATCGTGGCGCCCATTTCGTCAACGATCTGAGCGACTCCGGTGAGTCCCATTTCAATTCGCGCGCGGTTAATGGCATTTTCACCCACAAGATTGATCATCTTGTCCATTAGATTTGCGGAAACACGCACCATTTCTGATGACGAGACATCTAAGGTATCCAGTTTTGGAAAAGCCCCTTCGATTGGCGGTAAATCGGCTACTACACCACTATTCACTTTTGGTTCAGTAACAACGTGATCCGTCATGGATACTTTCAATGAAGCAACTGGCTCATCCGTGCGTACGTCAGCCTGAACATCATGGACATCGGCCTGAAGAACTTCAATCTTCGTACCAACCAGTGATGCTGGATTCTTACGGAATAAGCGTAACGCATCAATCAGTACTTGCGGGGTTTGAGGACGTTCACCACGGTCAAGGATCGTAACCGAATCCGCTAACCAGTCATGGCTTTGATTCAGAAGCTGGCCAATCTCAAGCGTGACTGGCGTCTTACCTAAAGCAAGATCCTCGTAAACAAACTCCATCTCGTGGGATAAGTCTCCGAGCGCAGTGACGCCCGCCATCCGCGCGCCGCCTTTAAACGTATGCAGATTACGCTGTAGCTCTTTCAACAATGACTTACTTTTTGGGTTGTCTTGTGCCTGACCCGACTCTGGGGACACGAGCGTAAGCCATTCAGTCAATTGCAGACTGGTCTGATTAATAATCTCTGCCGCTTCATCCAGAAAAATCTCGAGAACTTCTGGATCGGGTGCACTTCCTTCGTCCCATGCTTCTGCAAGCACTTGCATTTGACCCAAGCGTGGCGTCTCATCAACAGGCTTCATAACTGCCGGTACACTAGACGCTTTAGGGGCAGTTTTTGTAGAAGGTGTAACTTCAGGATTCGGTCTAACGACCGAGGCCACTTTTGATGCGACAGCAGAAACAACAGAAGCAACTATGGAGGGCTTTGCCGCAGTCGATTCAACCGGTTTCGGCGTTTCTTTTTCAGCAGCAGGCTCGTGCGATACAGCCACTTCTTGGACTTTAGATTCAGCTCCAGTGCTGTGGACTGGGATATCACTTGAAACTTCCTGCTTTTGAGTACCACCTAAACGGATCAATTCCAGCAGATCAAAATAGTCCTGTAAAACCTGCTCATTAGAGGACTTGATATATTCCTGTAATGTACGAGTTTCCGTCGGTGTAAAAAATGAATGCTGAAGCTGACTCAATTGGTCAACTTGTTGCGCCACCTGATCTTGTGCATGGCGTAAGAACTTCACAAGGATGTCCGAACTTTGAGTACGACCTTCAACCAAACGCTCATAAACCGTTTCAAGCTCGTGAGTGTAATCGCCCAAGCTCTGCACGCGTCCCATGCGCGCGCCACCTTTCAAGGTGTGCAAGTGACGTTGTAATGCTTTTAGTGGGGCGCTGTCACTTGGACTAGCAGCCCATAAGGAGAAACTTTCATCAATTTCCTGAATGAGCTCTTCAGCCTCTTCCATGAAAATCTCAAGCAATTCCGGATCATTTTCCTGATCAACGGGGTATTCTAAACTGGCAGCGACGCTAGATTGAGATTCTGTTGCAGCATCAGACAATACTTCCGTTGAAGCTTCAACAAGCTGATTCGGCTCAGGTAATTTAGGAAAATCTTGCGATTTTATCGCCTCTGCAGGCACATCCACTTTTCTTTGCCAATCGCGAAGCACATCAAGTACGTCAGACTCAGATTGCACCTCTTGACTTGCAGCAAGAGAGTCAAACATCCGTGTCAGAGTTCCATGCGCAGAAAGTAAATCATCAATCAATGCCTGAGGTGCGGCATCAACGATTGCAGGATAATCCTTTAAATGCTTGTAGGTCTGGTACAGCTCGATCACTAAGTCATTCAAAGGGGCAATGGGCACATGTACCACTGCTGAAGCCAAATGCTCTAACTGCTCATTCATAATGGCAATATAGGTGAGCGTATCGGGCTTTGAAAAATGATCTCTTAACGTCCACTCGGCATCCAGTACCTCATCGATTCCGATATCCATCAGCTCTGTGACTAGACCGGTGAAGACTGGGCTCGCCTCCCCAGCATGATCCTTTTGAGGACTCATCGCTTCAACATGATCAATAAAGGCGAGGCCCGTTGCATCGAGCTCAGGTATATGAGCAGATTTCAGCATCGACAACTGTGTATTGGTCAAACGAACCAACTCAATTAATGCATCGATATGATCATCATTAATCGGCAGATGCTCGCGCATCAAGCGCTTGCACTCATGCTCCATCACATGCGCAAGTTGATAAATGGATTCAATCCCTGTCATACCCGCACTGCCACGCAGCGTGTGTAATGCACGCAGCAACACATCACTCACCATGACTTGATCAGAATGTGCACTCATGGCTTGCATCGCAAACTGCTGAATATCGTGCAGATAGCCTTCGGCCTCCCCGACAAAGATCTCTAATAATTGTGGATCTAACTCATCAATAGAGATCTCTTCCGCCACAATGGCCGATGGAGTCACCTGTGCAGGAGGAGTTTGTAATGGGACTTCCGACTGAGCTTCAGAATCACTTAACAAGGCAGCCATTTGATCAAAGTCAGTACTCGTCGCAGTATCATCATCCAGCTCATCTGCCGATTGATCAACAGCATTTAAAACTGCAGATTGAACTTGTCCTGAACTTAAGGCGTGGCCATCACGTAATAGCCATGCCGCCTGAACAATCGGCAGAACGTTGATGCTTGGTGCACGCTGTGCAGAGAAGTCTTTAACCAGGTCAGGAATCAGAGCAATCACTTCGCCTAATAGCATTACCATGCTTTGATTCGCAGTGACGGTATGCTCACGGACGGCATTCAAGAGGCGCTCTATGGACCAAGACAACTCCCCAATCACATGAGCACCAACCATACGCCCCGAGCCTTTCAGGGTATGAAAGCTACGACGGATAATTTCAAGTGCCGATTGATTATCAAAATTGACTGCCCATAAAGGAAATTGCTCGGCGACCTCCTGCAGAACTTCCTCAGCCTCTTCTAAGAAAATTTCACGAACGGCATCATCATCACCAAAATAACTCACCAGATCATCCCTTGGGATCACTTGCGGAGCATGGCTATTCAACAAGGCCAACGGCAACGCTTCTTTCTTAAAGCGTGCACTCGACTTGGATACTACATTCTGAGGCTCAGGCTCAGCAACGGGGGCTTGGATGGCTGGCGTATTCTCTTTAGATTGATCTTCTGACAAAGATTCATCTGTAGATAAACTCTCATCCAATAAGAACTCATCTTCATCAGCAACAATTGCTTTGACTTGTCCTTGACTTGGCACTTGACGCTGTGTCAACACCTCAGCAGTTTGTATAGCGCCTAAAACGTGATGAATGATTTCAGCACTATTCAAACGCTTATTCGTATAACTGGTCACCAAAACTGGTAGGGTTTTGTACACATCATCAATCAACTGTGTGGCTTGATGGGAAGGCTCAATACTGCCCTCCAGAATCCGATTAAGCAAATTCTCGATAGACCACGCCAACTCGCCAACTGTACGTGCTCCAACCATACGACCCGACCCTTTTAGGGTATGAAATGCACGGCGCACTTCTTTAAGGGCATTTTCATTTTTAAAATCAAGCTTCCATTTGGGATAATGGACCGCGATGCTATCCAACACTTCATGGGCTTCTTCAATGAAAATGCTGCGAATTTCATCATCTTGACCAAAATCATCCTTATATGGATTTGGAGGAATCATAGTTTCATTGGCGACATCGGCATGGATATCATCAAGGCCGAAATCCTGACCGCTAGACGTCGCAGCAAGATGATTTGCTGCAGCACCAATGTCCTCAAGAACAACATTTTTCTGCGCATCAGAAGTTAATCCGTTCTCTAATTCTGGATTAAAGAGCGTATCGCCTTGCTCCTCGACAAAACCCAGCATCGCAAGCGTGGTTTCATCGTGATACAACTTTGCACCACCAACGGGTACAGGTTCAGCCTGACCTTGAGGCTGTTTAAATTCCGCCAAAGTTTTCTCAGCGACGTCAAGAATGCTTTCATCTTGATAATGTCCTGCGAGTTGATCCAGATAATATTCAATGGAAGAAACCAGCTCCGCCAACAAATCAACCTGCCGCCAATGCGGTTTGTAACCTACGACCAAAACAGTGGTTTGTATTGCAGAAACTGACGCAGACAATAGATTTGCAGCACGGGACAGGCCCAGTATTTCAAAAGCCCCGCGAACCAGGCCAAGCAATTCAGGCACTGGTTCTAAAGCGTCAACATCACCGCGGCTCTGATGATAGATGGCCAGTACAGACTTGGTCTTTTCAAGAGCAGCTCGTGACTCACGAACAGCGGCATGGCGGGCATTGTCCACCAAACTCTCATCGGAAACCGGACTGGATAGCACGGTCAAATCAATCGTGCGCTGTAATTGATCTGCAAACGCGGTAAGGTCAAGTGCAAGACCCTTAATCACTGCCTCATCAGACACATATTTAGCCAGCAGTGCATCCAATTGTGTCTGTGCATCGAGTGCAAGACTGGTCCAACCAGAGACATGAAGCAAACGAATAGATTCGCGAAGCGCAATGGCTGCTGTATCTCGATTAACCGATAAGCCTTCACGTGCATTCACCACCTGTCTGAGAGCTGAATCTAACAACAGGTGAGATGTTCCCTGATCCGCAGGTAACTCCATACCATAGAGCTGACGCAACTGTTGCACTCGTGGATCGCTCACCTGCTTGGGATCAAGCGCTTGTAGCAAATCCCCTAAGAGCAACTCTTCATCTTCAGCATGGGTACGGTCAAGTGGGACTAATGATCGTTCGAGTCGGATAAGCAAAGACCGCAGTTCATCATGATTCTGCAACTGCCCTGCAACTATCGCCTGATGGAACACATCAGCAACTTGCCATAATGCCGCTTGCTGTTTAGTTTGGGCACTCTGTTGAAGTAAACCTGCGACACGAGCCAATCCTTGCAAAACAGGAACAGACTGATCTCCTGCCAGCCATAGACTGAGAAAATGTTGGTAGGCTTGTGTCAGTTTGGTTTGAATTTCTAGACTTTGTGGCTGGACTACAAACTGCTCATCTAACAGAGAAAAGTCAGGCTTAAATTTTGCGTGACTGACAAGTGACACCGCATCAGCCGAGCGATGAATCAACAGCTTATTGATACCATCTACTTGTGCGAAGAGCGCAACACTCCGACTACTCTTCGTCCGTTGTAAGTGATCAAGCTCTTCAGTGAGCAGCGCAACCGATTCATTCATGACAGATTGAATACTTAAAAAAGAAATGCGACCTGATATCGCACTATCCAGTGCCCTTTCCAAGGTTTCGGATAATAGTAATGTATCATCCAACTGAGCCATGTGCAGTGTTCCACTGACTTGATGCAGGCCATTAAATGCATCGATTAATGCCTGTGGCGTAGCATCACGTAACGCAGAATGCACTTGAGCTAACGTTTCATCAAGTGCATCTTTAACCCAATCGAGGGCGATATAAGGCTGCTGAAGACTCATAATGTTTTGCTCTTGATGCGATTCGCCGCTGATAACACCAAATCTACTGCCTGATTGCGCAGGGTTTCACGATGATCGAAACAATGATTAGATGGGTGATGAATAATAATATTAGTCACATTAAACATTGATTTTAATCTTTGTTTTATATAATTTTTCTGAGTATAAGCCGTATAAAAAATCGATCGCATATTGAGCATTATCGTTTGTAAAGTCATCAAGAGAATTCGCCCAACCCCCATGCCAGCATACATCATGCTGACATCCCTATTTAATTCGTTCATATGCCAACGTCCCTGCATGTTTAATTCTCATCATGGCCGGATGATCCCAATCCGCCATCTCCCCAGGTCCAAGTACCAGCAGCCCGCCAATCTCTAAACGTTGCACCAACGCATCCAAAATATCTCGACGATCAAACTGGCGAAAATAAATCAAAACATTCTGGCAAAAAATGACCTGCAAACGCCGAAAGGGTACATGCCCACTGTCCATCAAATTCAAGCGATGAAAAAAAACATGTTCCCGCAGTGCATTACTGACTTGCCAATCCTGCCGTGAAAGCGCAAATAAATGCGCGACCGTTGCCTGTGTCGACTCTGGTAACGCAACACAAAACTGACGATAAAGCGCAGGTATCCTTTCAGACTTACGCCAAGAGTAACGCCCAACTTGTGCTGTCGCGAGTGCCGCATCACTGATGTCACTTGCCATCACACTATAGCCCTGCGTGACATGTGCCTCGGCAAGCATCGCGAGTGACCATGTTTCCTCGCCTGTCGCACAGCCCACACTCCAAATATGCACAACCCCCTTAAACAAAGGCAGCCTCTGCTCAAGAAGTTCAAATGAAGGTAAATGGCGAAAGAAAGCTGTTTCATGAACCACTAAATCTTCCACTAAACGCTGCCACTCTACCGCACTGGTTTGAACATACTGATAATAAGATGCTGAACTGAGATCGCATATCCGCATACGATCCCCGACACGCAGCTCAAACAAACCCCGTTGAATATCAGGTAGAACCATGCCTATCCGTGACTCAATCAACGAGCGCCAGAGTGCGTATTGCTCATCATCAAACTTTTCCCGAGCAGACCCAACAGCATGGCTGGGCTGAATGCTGAGGTTGGTCATTGCTGGCGTCATCATTGTTTTCACAAGTTAAGCCATCCACACATCAATGCACAGTCAGTTCATCAGGCAATTTAAAGCCTGATACGGACTCACGGAGATTTGCTGCCATTTCAGCCAAGTTACCGACCGAACGTGCAGTCGCCATAGTCCCTGCTGTTGTTTGTGTCGTAATTTCTTGAATGACATTCATGGTGTTCGAAATATGACCTGCTGAAGCCGCCTGCTGACGCGCTGCTGAAGAAATATTTTGAATCAAGTCAGCCAACGTTCTGGAAACCTTCTGAACATCATCCAGCGCAATACCCGCGTCTTGGGCAAGACCCGCTCCGCGCACCACCTCCGAGGTTGTTTGCTCCATGGAGATAACCGCTTCATTGGTATCACTTTGAATGGCTTTGACCAAACCTTCAATCTGCTTGGTCGCCCCAGCTGAACGCTCAGCAAGACGCTGAACCTCATCCGCAACCACCGCAAAACCACGACCGGCCTCACCAGCCATCGATGCCTGAATCGCCGCATTCAACGCCAAAATGTTGGTTTGATCCGCAATGTCGTTAATCAACGAAACGATATCACCGATTTCCTGTGAAGATTCACCCAAACGTTTAATCCGTTTCGCAGTTTCTTGAATCTGGTCACGGATGATATTCATCCCTTCGATTGAGCGTTGAACAACATCGCCCCCATTCACAGCAATTTCCACTGAACGTTCCGCAACGGCAGCCGATTCAATCGCATTGGCAGAAACCTGATCAATAGAAACCGCAATTTCATTCACCGCAGCTGATGCGCCTGCAATTTCTTGCGCTTGATGTTCCGATGCTTCTGCCAAGTGCATAGCGGTTTGCTGGGTATCTTGTGAAGAGCCCGCAACTTGAAGTGCTGTGGTGTTAATTGCAGAAACCAGCAAACGTAACTGGTCGATCGCAAAGTTAACCGAATCCGCAATCGCCCCAGTAAAGTCTTCAGAAACTGTGGCATTTGCAGTCAAGTCACCATCCGCAAGGTCACCCAGCTCATCGAGCAAACGTAAAATCGCAGTCTGATTACGTTCACTTTCAGCTTGAATACTGCGCGCACGTTCTGCTTCTTTTTGCGCATCAGCCATCGCGCGCTCCTGATCAATCCGGCCACGCATCATAAACATTTTGATCAAGGCATAACCGAGCCCAATCAAACCAAATAACATCAAAGCACTAGGGAGAATGGTCGGATATTTCGTTTGCACAGATCCCGATAAGGTATCAAGACGTTTTAGAAGATCTGCAGATGCTGCGTATAGATTTTTAGCTGAATCACGAACCTGAGTAATCTGTGGTGAACTGATAAACATTTTTACGGCAGAAGGATTCAATACATCGGTATACGATTTTTCAACTGCGGCAAGTGCAGTCCGTGCGGTTGGATCGGTAATGGCTTGAATGCCTAGACTAGCATCCCCTTTTAACTGACCTTGTAGCACTTTACCAAAGGTTTGCGCATCATCTGAGAATCCTGAAGCTGAAGAAATTGCCGTGGTATCACCAGACAAAACCACTGTGATCGATTTCAAAATACGTTCGGATAATAAAACCTGATTACGCGCAAAAACGACCTGACTAGCAGGTGCGCCCGACTTCACCATCTGATCCGTAATCGTGTTGTAATTGGTTTGAATGAGAGGCACCACATCACGCGTTTGCACACCGACATCATGCAAATTATTCACGAGATCCTGATTCGTCAAAATATCATTAACCCCGAGCTCTGTGCCTTTCCAAGCGGCAAGCACAGCTTTCATATCATCATTGCTGGATCCATAATTAGAAATTAAGCTTTCCAAACGATCATGGAATTTCTTTTTGGATATCGCCAAGCGCTTAAAGGCCTCATCCGAACTCCCCGTCGAAGCTTCACTCGCATTCTTTGAAATCTGCTCGGAGAGCACGCGTAACTCACCGACGTCCCGAACCATCTTGTTACTTTTGGGGACGGTATACGCCAAGTAAATGAGCGAAAACAAAAATAGAATTAAAGATAAAATAGCGAGTAGCAATAAAGGTTTGACCTTTTTCGCATCACCAAAAGACCCTGCGATCTGATCAATATACTGTGTCAAACGTTGCTTCGCTGTTGAGGCTTGATGACTCAAAGCATTCGTATTTATTTTCTTTTTGACATTAGTACTTACATTCGAACGACGAAAACTCATTGTCACTACTCCATATTTATCGCGTTGAGTTTATATCCATGACCCAACCGACGTGAACGCTAGAGCGCCGCTACGAACTTGCATTCGTATGATCGACGACGAAAATTTCATTACAGTCTAAATACTTAGGCTGATAAACCCCAAACGACTAAACCCAACAAATTCAACAATAACAAACGATCAAATCTTTATCTCATGTGCAGAGCACACTACAGACTCGCACTTAAAAATCGCGGATCTGCTGCTAATCGACTAAGCATAAATACATGCCAATGCTGCCCAGTACGAAAAAAACCACCTTGCACATACGGCGAAACGCCTACAGCGACATCAGTCACCTCAGTCTCATATGATGCTTTACTAAAATGCTGAATACCAAGAACTTCATCAACGATTAAACCACTGAACAAATCACCATGATCAATGACCATGACTTTACTCTGCAGACTATCGCGTGCCGTTACCCCCGTGAAACCTGCCAAATCCGTCAAAGGCAGCAAACGACCACGTACATTGGCAAGACCAAGTAACCAGCGCTGTACACCATGAACAGGGGAATAATCGGGTACACGAAGAACTTCCGCCACCTCACCCAGAGGCGCGACAAATCGTTGGCCTGCAAGCATGAAGGCAACACCAGACCAACGGTCTGACTGGCTTTCTTGATCTTGTTGAATCCGACGACGGCCTTTTTCTGAAAGACGTAGGAGCTGAATAAATCCTTTAGCAGCCATATTTAATCATCCTAATGATCCACCAACGCTAAAAGCGATGATCAATAACATCCCTATAGAAAACTCTTCTTTATCGAGGTAGCAACCCATCTATCACTTGAATTAACATCGCCTCATCCACTGGCTTGGTTAAATAATCCTTCGCACCCTGACGTCTTCCCCAGACACGATCCGTTTCCTGATCTTTGGTACTGACAATCACGACAGGAATATGGCTGGTTTCCACACCACGAGAAATTTGTCGCGTCGCCTGAAATCCATTCATGCCCGGCATGACCACATCCATCAGTACAAGATCTGGTTTTTCAGCAAGTGTCAGTGCCACACCATCAGCACCATTTGTTGCCTCAAGTACATCGTGACCATTGCGCTGCAACATCTCACGAAAACGAAACGTCTCCGTTGGGGAATCATCTACCACTAAAATCTTTGCCATCACACCACCCTTAAATGTTTTTTATGCGACGCCTGCAACGACGTGCTGACGAATTGCACTAAACAACTCTTCCTTGCTGAACGGCTTAGTTAAATAATCATCCGCACCAACAATTCGTCCTTTTGCCTTATCAAACAATCCATCTTTTGAAGATAGCATGATGACAGGTGTTTTTTGATACGCAGGGTTGTTTTTGATTAAAGCGCAAGCCTGATAACCATCTAAGCGCGGCATCATGATATCGACAAAAATAATATCGGGGCGTGTATCGGCGATTTTTGCCAAGGCATCGAATCCATCGACTGCGGTATAAACCGTGCATCCTGCTTTTTGTAAAAGAGTTTCAGCTGTTCGACGAATCGTTTTGGAATCGTCAATCACCATCACTTTCAGTCCATCAAAACTTTCTTCCATTTTAGTCATCTTCCTGATAGTACGAAGTTGCAAACTAGTACTCACTAAATCGCTATTCCTGACGGATTATGGACGATTAAGAGTATTATTTTGTGTAGCATAAAACGTTCAGAGAGACTAAACCAGTGTTTAAGTTATTTTTATTTTCACTCGCGACCTATTCTCACCCACCCCAATATAACTTTTACTGCGATTCTTACCTAAATCATAAAGATGCCCTTATTTTTAGTCATACCATAATTTAAAGTTTGGCTGCATAATTGCATCTACCCGCAATGGAATTGCGATTTATGATATTACTTCAGGACGAGAGCTCGGCACATGCCCACCACCTATAGCCCCAGAATAAAAGCACATTGTATGCCAACCGTATTTTCTGCTCGAAAATTCTTTTTCAATATATTCAGTTTGTTGAAAAAGCATTCTCAGCGTTCTGTGCAAGGTTTGGCACAAATATTACAATTACCGTCAGTTATGGACAAAAGATTGCTGACATCATGTGTGCTATGCGGGCTAACGCTCTTGTCTTTTTCAGCACTTGCCACCACCACTGCACAGGCTCGCTGGTATCGCTATTATGACAATGGGATCCCGACATTAAGCTCTTCGGTCAGTGAACAACACATGTCACATGGCTATGATGTATTGGATAATCATATGCAGGTCATCAGGCATGTCCCGCCTTTTTCTACGCAGCGCTATGATCAGCAGAAGGCGCAACGTGAGCAAGCGATCGAAAAACAAATTGCAGATCGTCACTTGGTAGAAACTTACACCTCTTCTGACCGTGCAGCACTACAACGTGATCGAGAACTCAGTGAAATAGACAATCAAATTAAACGCGGAGAACAACAAAGTCAGGAACTCACTACCGCCCTCAACAACAGTATCTCCTTAGCAGCAAGCTATGAGCGGAATAACAAACCGATTCCTGTCACCATCAAAACCCAACTGGACAATAATCGACGCTTACTCACTCAATCCACAACCAATGTTGCCTCACTCAAAACCAAGCGTGAGCAAGCGGCGAGACAGTTTGCAAATGACATTATCCAGTTGAAACGCATTGAACGACAACGCATGACTCCGCAAGAGGGTGCAATAGAATCAAACCCGCAATAGTTTTTTCCGATCATGAATATCATTATTTCCACGCTGGAAAAATTGCAAAACACCCCATTGATAAGTGTAGGATTGCATCCTACTTTTATGAATCACTTATGAACGGCTCATTGAGCTAAATGGTACTGATGTACATCGTGTCACTCACGACCACATTGATCTTTTGAACGTTTGAAACTTTCTGGTTACATCCTGTCAATCTTGACCAAAAGAACACTCAAGCTACCGTATAATCGACATAAATGATGATGCACCATATTTAACACACTTTAGGATGATTCTAATGAACACCGCCGTCAAAACACGTCATGTCCGCTTACTCATTTTAGGCTCAGGACCTGCAGGCTATAGTGCAGCCGTGTATGCTGCACGCGCTAATCTAAACCCAGTTTTGGTTGCCGGTTTACAAATTGGCGGACAGTTAACGACCACCAATGAAGTAGACAACTGGCCAGGCGACCCGCATGGTTTAACGGGCAATGCGCTAATGGAGCGCATGCAGGAACATGCTGAGCGTTACGGCACAGAGATTGTCTATGACCATATCAATTCTGTTGATCTTTCCCAGCGCCCATTTCGCCTGACTGGTGATATGGAAGAGTTCACTTGTGATGCACTGATTATTGCGACGGGTGCAACCGCACAGTACTTGGGACTTGAGTCCGAGCAGGCATTTGCTGGTCGTGGAGTCAGTGCTTGCGCAACGTGTGATGGCTTTTTCTATAAAGATCAACCCGTCATGGTTGTTGGTGGTGGTAATACTGCGGTGGAAGAAGCGCTCTATTTGGCCAACATTGCGAGCCATGTCACTTTGGTTCATCGTCGTGACAAGGTTAAATCCGAGAAGATCCTGCAAGACCATTTATTTGAACGTGAAAAAGAAGGTAAAATTTCTATTCTTTGGAACAATCAAGTCGATGAAGTCCTTGGCAATGATGCTGGTGTCACTGGTGTACGCATCAAGAGTACAACCGATGGCAGCGCTCAAGATGTTGACGTGCAAGGTGTATTCATCGCGATTGGTCACAAACCCAATACCGGTTTGTTTGAAGGCCAACTAGAGCTGCATAATGGTTACTTGGTTGTGAAGAGCGGTACTCAAGGTAACGCGACTCAAACAAGCATCCCCGGTGTATTTGCTGCGGGTGACGTGGCCGACCATATCTACCGTCAGGCGATCACCTCAGCGGGTTCGGGTTGTATGGCCGCGCTTGATGCAGAACGCTTCTTAGATGGTCTGTAATTGCCTCTAATTACGGCAAGCTCGCCCCTACTGCATCACCACGAGTGTGTGTGATGCAGCCCACTCGATTACCGCCAAGCCTTTGGCAATTCCCCGACCCTACTCAGGCTGACCCAGAAGGCGAAGGCTTAGTCGCTGTTGGGGCAGATCTTGCACCTGAAACTATTCTTGCCGCGTATCACGCTGGCATTTTCCCTTGGTTTAATGAAGATGACCCCATTTGCTGGTGGAGCCCAGAACCGCGCTGTATCATTATCCCTCATACATTTAAACCCTCAAAAACACTGATTCGCGCGCTTAAAAAGAATCGATACACCCTGACCCTAGATCACAGCTTTTCAGCAGTGATGCGTGCTTGCGCCGGGGTCCGTGCTTATGCCGAAGGGACATGGATTAATGAAGAGATCATCTCAGGCTATTGCGGACTACATGCTGCTGGCTTGGCTCATAGTGTGGAGGTCTGGGAGCAAACGGAGCAAGGTGATGCGACGCTAGTTGGTGGATTGTATGGCGTCCAAATTGGACAAGCATTCTTTGGCGAATCGATGTTTAGCTTACGCACCGACGTCTCCAAAATGGCGTTCACCTTTTTGATGAAACTCTGTATGGCATCTAACTTCCCCTTTGTCGACTGCCAGCTACCTAACGACCATCTGATGAGTCTTGGTGCAACCACACAGCCTCGTGCACAATTTTTGCTTCAATTAAAACAAGTTCTCGCTGAATCTGCCCCAGATTGGCATTTGTTACAGAATCGTCACTTTAACTGCGCCGAACTGTTGACCCCGGAACTTTTTTCGGGCTTGATTAAGTAAAGGATCCAAACGTTTTGGAATGATGAGCATTAGCCTCACATTATTTTCAAATTTTATTCAAATGGCACCGGAGTATGTCGCCTCATGTCTAACATGAAAAACATTCGGTTTTACATCACACCGCCTCATCCGTGTAGCTATTTGGATGACCGTGCTGCACGCATGGTTTTTATTGATCCTGTTCGTGATCTTGATTTATCAACACTCTCTGAACTTTCACGGCAAGGATTCCGTCGCAGTGGCGATTTTATTTATAAACCGGAATGTCATCACTGTCGTCAGTGCCTGTCCTCACGTATCCCTGCAGAAGAATTTCAACCAGATAGTAGTCAACGTCGCGCCATTAACCGCAATAAAGATCTGCGGATGGCGATACGTTCAACGCGACACGCCACTGATATTCACTATCGCCTTTACGCACGCTATATCATCGAGCGCCATGCGGATGGCGATATGTTTCCCCCGACACGTGAGCAATTCGAGAAATTTTTGGTCACTGGAGGCGCCAATAGTTTCTTTATTGAATTCTGGCTGAATGATCGCCTCATGGTCGTGGCAACCTGCGACCCTCTAGATGACGGTATCTCAGCGGTTTATACCTTCTATGATCCCGATGAAAACAAGCGTAGCCTCGGCACCTTTGCCATCATGCAGCAAATTGAATGGGCACGTGCCAACCGCCTACCTTATGTTTACTTAGGCTATTGGGTGCCGCAATCAGAAAAAATGCGCTATAAATCCAACTTCCTACCGATTGAAGTGCTTCTGGATGGGCGCTGGCAACGCATTTCCCGTCCGATGACGATGACTGAAATGGATATTCTCGTCAAACGATTATCTCGGGATGAAAGTATTCAGGATTATAAACGCCTGCGCTAAACATCAAGCGGTTAAGCAAAGGGATTACCCCGCGTCAGAGCCATCAAGACTGCGTCTTCTTTGCCACTGGCAAATTGGGCACGATCGGCTAGATAATAATTTTTGCGTATGCCCATTTGATGAAATCCCGCCTTTTGATATAAGCCAATGGCCGCTTGATTGCTTTGCCGCACTTCAAGAAAGATCATCACGCAGCCTTCGCCCAAACGCTCAATCGACTCTTCAAGTAGTAAATAGCCCAATCCCTGCCCCTGTAGGGCTGGATCAATGGCCATTAATAGTAAATTAGCCTCGTCAAGGACAGGCTGCAAAATACAAAAACCGACCACCTGCTGGCCATTGGTAATGACCGTGCAACGTTGCCCTGCGTTTAAACTTTCTTGAAACTGGTTCGCTGTCCATGGATGATATTCCACTTGTTGCTCAATCGCTGCGACTGCGGAGACGTCTTGTGCCTGCATCACACGAATAGCATATTTCGACATAGTGACTCCAATGGATATTGAATTTTAAAGCCTTTAATAAGGATCATTATAACAGGTCAATTTTAAGGCTTTAATCAAACCGACACAGGCCGACCACTAAACTTAAAGAACATCCATAAAAAAAAGAGGCTCATTTGAGCCTCTTTTTTATTTGAATTGCCGATCTAAGTACTTCGTCGAAGCCTTTAGATTTGCTCTTCGTTCAATGCCTGACTGAACGCTTGATCCACTTCAGAGAAGTCGGTCGCCAGTGTTGATAGTTCAACTTCAGCTTCCAAAGCTTCTTGCTGACGGCGTGCCAAGTGATAGGCCAGACCCGTACCTGCAGGAATCAAACGACCCACAACCACGTTTTCTTTCAAGCCACGCAGATCATCTTCTTTGCCCGTTACTGCAGCCTCGGTCAGAACACGTGTTGTTTCTTGGAAAGACGCCGCAGAAATGAACGAGTCAGTTGACAACGATGCTTTGGTAATACCCATCAGGATACGCTCAAAACGTGCTGGGAACTTACCTTGGGCCAGTAATGCTTCATTCTCTTCAGAGACGCGCGCGTATTCTGCTTGCTCGCCTTTGATGAACGATGAATCACCGCCTTCGATGATGTCCACTTTACGCAACATCTGACGAATAATGACTTCGATGTGCTTGTCGTTGATTTTAACGCCCTGTAAGCGATAAACGTCTTGCACTTCGTTGACAATATAAGTCGCCAATTGCTCTTCGCCTTTCAGACGCAGAATGTCATGCGGGTTCTGTGGACCATCACTGATCACTTCACCTTTCTCAACGTGTTCACCTTCGAACACGTTGATTTGACGCCATTTTGGAATCAACTCTTCATGCACTTCACTGCCGTCTTCTGGAGTGATCAGCAAGCGATTCTTACCTTTGGTTTCTTTACCGAAAGTGATCACACCGCTGACTTCAGCCAGAATCGCAAACTCTTTTGGTTTACGCGCTTCGAACAAGTCGGCTACACGTGGCAGACCACCGGTAATATCACGAGTACGTGATGATTCTTGTGGTACACGACCAATCACATCACCCACACCGATCACATCACCATCACGCACTGTCAGAACAGTTTGTGCAGGCAAGAAGTATTGAACTTGTTGATCAGTTCCTTCAACCATCAATGGCTGATCGTTCGAATCAAACAATGCGACTGAAGGACGCAATTCTTTACCTGATGCTGGACGGTCTTTCGCTTGAAGAATCTCAATGGAAGACATCCCTGTCGCATCTTCGGTTTTGGTCGTTGCAGTCACACCTTCGGTGATTTGAACGAACTTAACACGACCTGCAACTTCGGTGATCAGTGGATGTGTATGCGGATCCCAGTTAACAATAATCTGACCTGCTTCAACAGCTTGGCCATCTTGTACACTGATCGACGCACCGTATGGCAAGCGATAACGTTCACGCTCACGACCAATATCATCCGCCACACCAATTTCAGCAGAACGAGACACCGCAACCAAATGACCTTTATGGTGATTTACGGTTTTGATGTTGTGGAAACGAATCGTCCCTTTGTTACGCACTTGGATGCTGCTCACCGCAGAAGCACGGCTTGCGGCACCACCCACGTGGAACGTACGCATGGTCAACTGAGTACCTGGTTCACCAATCGACTGTGCAGCCATAACGCCCACAGACTCACCGGCATTCACCAAGTGACCACGTGCTAGATCACGACCATAACACTTCGCACATACACCAAAGCGTGTGCGGCAGCTAATCACTGAGCGAACTTTAACTTCATCCACACCAGCGACTTCTAAGGTATCAACCCATTTCTCATCCAGCAGCGTACCAGCAGGAGCCAGCACTTCATCGCTACCTGGTGTCAACAAGTCAACAGCGACCACACGACCCAATACACGGTCACGTAGCGGCTCAATCACGTCACCACCTTGAATCAATGGGGTGATGTAAATACCGTCATCGGTACCGCAATCTGGCTCGGTGATCACCAAGTCTTGTGCCACGTCAACCAAACGACGGGTCAAGTAACCAGAGTTCGCAGTTTTCAACGCCGTATCCGCCAAACCTTTACGCGCACCGTGTGTCGAAATAAAGTACTGGAGAACGGTCAGACCTTCACGGAAGTTCGCCTTAATTGGCGTTTCAATGATTTCGCCTGATGGCTTGGCCATCAAACCACGCATACCGGCAAGCTGACGAATCTGCGCTGCAGATCCACGCGCACCAGAGTCAGACATAATGTAAATCGAGTTGAACGATTTCTGTCTTTCTTCATCGCCTTTCTTATTAATGACGACTTCAGTAGACAGGTTGTCCATCATCGCTTTCGCAACTTGTTCGTTGGTACGCGACCAGATGTCGACCACTTTGTTATAGCGTTCACCGGCAGTCACGAAGCCTTGCTCGAATTGATTTTCGATTTCGCGAACTTCAGTATCCGCTTTACCGATAATCTCTTCTTTGTTTGGCGGAATCAGCATGTCTTCCATACCGACAGATACACCGGAGTGAGTTGCTTGCGCAAATCCGAGGTACATCAATTGGTCAGCAAACAATACTGTCGCTTTCAGACCCAAAGTACGGTAAACCGAGTTAATCAGTTTAGACACGTTCTTTTTAGTCATGACTTGGTTAACTTGATCGAAGGTCATCCCTTCTGGCAAGATTTTCCAAAGCAAGCAACGACCTGGTGTGGTATCAACCAAGAATGTGGTTGTTACTTTTTCGCCATTTTCATCAAATACGGTCTGGTTCACACGCACTTTAATGCGGCTGTGTACAGTCACGAACTTGGTTGCCAATGCACGATCCACTTCTTGCGTATCGGCAAATACCATGCCTTCGCCAGGTGCATTGATCGTGTCACGGCTAATGTAGTACAGACCCAAAACAACGTCCTGTGACGGTACGATGATTGGTTCACCGTTCGCTGGAGACAAGATGTTGTTAGTAGACATCATCAACGCACGCGCTTCGAGCTGTGCTTCAATGGTCAACGGCACGTGAACCGCCATTTGGTCACCGTCGAAGTCGGCGTTGAACGCAGTACAAACGAGCGGATGCAACTGGATCGCTTTACCTTCAATCAGGGTCGGTTCAAACGCTTGCAGACCCAAACGGTGAAGGGTTGGCGCGCGGTTCAACATCACTGGATGTTCACGGATGACGTGTGCAAGAACGTCCCATACTTCTGGGGTTTCACGTTCAACCATTTTCTTCGCAGCTTTGATGGTTGTTGCCATGCCTGAAGATTGCAGTTTTGCAAAAATAAATGGCTTGAACAGTTCCAGCGCCATTTTTTTCGGCAGACCACATTGATGCAGACGTAGTGTTGGTCCAACCACGATCACTGAACGACCAGAGTAATCCACACGCTTACCGAGCAAGTTCTGACGGAAACGACCTTGTTTACCTTTGATCATATCGGCCAAAGATTTCAGCGGACGCTTATTGCTACCAGTAATAGCGCGACCACGACGACCGTTATCAAGTAGCGCATCAACCGCTTCTTGCAACATACGCTTTTCGTTACGCACAATAATGTCTGGAGCAGACAGTTCAAGCAAACGCTTCAAGCGGTTGTTACGGTTAATGACGCGACGATACAAATCGTTCAAGTCAGAAGTCGCGAAACGACCACCTTCAAGTGGGACCAATGGGCGCAAATCAGGCGGCAAAACTGGCAGAATGGTCATAACCATCCATTCAGGCTTGTTGTTTGAATCGCGGAATGCTTCCATCAATTTCAAGCGTTTTGAAGATTTTTTCAGCTTGGTTTCTGATGTCGTATTTGGAATTTCTTCACGCAGGCGTGCAATTTCTGATTCCAAGTCGATGTCACGTAATAAGTCCTGAATCGCTTCAGCACCCATTTTTGCAGTGAACTCATCGCCATGCTCTTCCAGTGCGTTGAAATACTCTTCATCGCCGAGCAATTGGAATTTTTCAAACGGTGTCATGCCAGGATCAGTCACGACATAGCTTTCGAAATAGAGCACGCGTTCGATATCACGCAAAGTCATATCGAGCAGCAAACCAATACGGCTTGGTAATGATTTCAAAAACCAGATATGGGCGACTGGTGATGCGAGATCAATATGACCCATGCGCTCACGACGAACTTTTGCAGTCGTCACTTCAACGCCACATTTTTCGCAGATCACGCCTTTATATTTCATACGCTTGTATTTACCGCACAAGCATTCGTAATCTTTGATCGGTCCAAAGATTTTGGCACAGAATAAACCATCACGTTCTGGCTTGAACGTACGATAGTTAATGGTTTCTGGCTTTTTCACTTCACCGTGTGACCATGACTTAATCATTTCTGGTGAAGCAAGACCAATCCGAATACGGTCAAAGTTCGCTAGAACTTCATCCGAACCCGGTTTTTTACGCATAATATCGAGTAAGTCTTTCAAGTCATTTCTCCGTTGTCCGAGGTGTGTTCACTCGGAAGGGGTCATTTGTATACTGTCTAATGCGCTAAGCTCACTTGTCATACGTATGCAAGTAAGCTTCGCGAAAATTTCACACTTTCCCAATCAACTCATTGATCTTAAACAACCCTAAATCGATATCAACATCGATTTAGGGCTTTGGAAAAGGCTTAATCTTCGCCTTTTAACTCAATATTAATACCCAAAGAACGAATCTCTTTGGTCAACACGTTGAAGGACTCAGGCATGCCCGGATCCATGTAGTGATTGCCATCCACGATGTTTTTGTAGATACGGGTACGACCTTCGACATCGTCTGACTTCACAGTGAGCATTTCTTGCAAGGTGTAAGTTGCACCGTATGCTTCCAGTGCCCACACTTCCATCTCCCCGAAACGCTGACCACCGAACTGCGCTTTACCACCGAGCGGTTGCTGAGTAACCAGTGAGTACGAACCGGTTGAACGCGCATGCATTTTGTCATCAACCAAGTGGTTGAGTTTGAGCATGTACATATAACCCACGGTCACAGGACGGTCAAACTTGTCACCTGTACGTCCGTCAAACAGCACTTGTTTACCGGTTTCTGACAAGTCAGCCAAAGTCAACAATTGCTTGATTTGGCTTTCTTCTGCACCGTCAAATACTGGCGTTGCGATAGGAACACCGCCGCGCAGATTTTTAGCCAATGCCAAGACTTCGTCATCAGTCAGGCTTGCCAGTTCTTCTTGCTCACCGCCGACTTGGTTGTAGATTTGGTCCATGAATTTACGCAGATCAGCAACTTTACGCTGTTCTTGCAACATACGATCAATCTTTTGACCCAAGCCTTTCGCTGCCCAGCCCATATGGGTTTCAAGAATCTGACCCACGTTCATACGGGATGGAACACCCAGTGGGTTCAGCACGATATCAACAGGTTCGCCGTTGATGTCATAAGGCATGTCTTCGACAGGCATAATGACCGAGACCACACCCTTGTTACCATGACGACCCGCCATCTTGTCACCCGGTTGGATGCGACGTTTGACAGCCAAGTAAACTTTAACCACTTTCAACACGCCATGAGCCAGCTCATCGCCTTGGTTGATTTTGCGTTTTTTCTCAACAAATTTCGCTTCGATCTCAAGATCTTTCTCTTTCAAGTACTCTTGGATCTGGCTTAAACGTGCTGCGATATCATCATCAGCCGGTTGGATTTCAAGCAGTTGCGTTGTTTCTAAACCATTGATGGTTTCTTCATCCAGCACTACACCACGCTTGATACCGCCACCACCATTGACTTTCTGACCATTCAACAAGCGTTCAACACGATTACGCGCCGCTTCTTCGAAAGTACGGAACTCTTCTTTCAAGTCTTTGCGGTAAGCATCAAGCTCAGCTTTATCAATTGCAATCGCACGTTCGTCTTTTTCAAGACCATCACGGGTGAAAACTTGAACGTCGATAACGGTTCCTTTAGTACCTGATGGTACGCGCAAGGAAGAGTCTTTAACATCCGCAGCTTTTTCACCAAAAATCGCACGCAGCAGTTTTTCTTCTGGCGTCAGCTGAGTCTCACCTTTAGGAGTGACCTTACCAACTAGAATATCGCCAGCGCTGACTTCTGCACCGATGTAAACAATCCCGGCAGCATCCAGTTTTGACAACGCGGCTTCGCCAACGTTTGGAATGTCGCCAGTGATCTCTTCAGTACCCAGTTTGGTATCACGTGCAACACATGACAATTCCTGGATATGGATCGACGTAAAGCGGTCTTCTTGTACAACGCGCTCAGACAGCAAGATCGAGTCTTCGAAGTTATAACCATTCCAAGGCATAAATGCCACGCGCATGTTTTGACCCAGAGCCAACTCACCGAGATCCGTTGATGGACCATCTGCAAGGATATCGCCACGTGCCACAACATCGCCACGATTAACGATCGCATCTTGGTTAATACAGGTGTTCTGGTTAGAACGGGTGTATTTGATCAAGTTGTAAATATCAACACCAGCTTCACCCGCATGCATTTCAGACTCATGCACGCGCACAACGATACGGCTAGCATCAACATAGTCAATCACGCCACCACGACCCGCGACCACACACACACCAGAGTCACGTGCAACGTGACGCTCCATGCCCGTACCCACGAGTGGCTTGTCAGAACGCAGTGTAGGCACCGCCTGACGTTGCATGTTAGAACCCATCAATGCACGGTTCGCGTCGTCATGCTCAAGGAACGGAATGAGCGATGCCGCTACCGAAACCACCTGACGTGGTGACACGTCCATGTGGGTGACCTTCTCAGGGGTCATGCGAATGAATTCGCCATGATGACGAACGGACACGAGGTCATCAGTCAACTCACCTTTCTTGTTCAGTGGTGAGTCTGCTTGTGCAATCACAGTATCGGTTTCTTCGATCGCTGACAGATATTCGATATGGTCTGTCACCACGCCATTTTCAACACGGCGATACGGTGTTTCCAAGAAACCGAATTCATTGGCTTTAGCATAAACCGCCAAGCTGTTGATCAAACCAATGTTTGGACCTTCAGGGGTTTCAATTGGACAGACACGACCATAATGGGTTTGATGAACGTCGCGAACTTCAAAGCCAGCGCGCTCACGGGTCAAACCACCAGGTCCAAGGGCTGAAACACGACGTTTGTGCGTGATTTCTGACAATGGATTGTTTTGATCCATGAACTGTGACAATTGGCTTGAACCAAAGAATTCTTTGATCGCTGCAGCCACTGGCTTAGCATTGATCAAGTCTTGCGGTGACAAACCTTCCGTTTCAGCTTGGTTCAAACGCTCTTTAACCGCGCGTTCAACACGAACCAGACCAACACGGAATTGGTTTTCAGTCATTTCGCCAACAGAACGCACACGACGGTTACCCAAGTGATCGATATCATCCACTTCGCCTTTACCGTTGCGGATATCAACCAGCATCTTGAGGACGTCAACCACGTCATCATTGGACAAAATGCCTTCGATTTCACGGGTGGCTTGGTCAGTACCGACTTCGTATGGGCGACCCAAACGACGGTTGAACTTCATACGACCGACAGGTGACAAATCGTAACGTTCTGAGCTGAAGAACAGGTTATTGAACAAGTTCTCTGCTGCATCTTTAGTCGGTGGCTCACCTGGACGCATCACTTTATAGATTTCGACCAGCGCTTCTTCACGGTTACGTGTCGTATCTGCACGTAAAGTATCCGCAACGAATGATCCACGATCGATGTCGTTGGTGAACAACATGTTGAATTCAACAACACCTGCCTCAACCAGCTTCACGAGAACTTCATGAACCAGCACAGTGTTTGCTTCAACGATCAGATCGCCTGCTTTGTTATAGACGTTGTGCGCGAGAATACGGCCATACAAGTATTCATCAGGTACTGGCAGCTTGGTCAGACCAGCTTCTTCCATCTGACGAACATGGCGTGCGTTGATACGTTTGCCTTGTTCAACAATGATTTTGTTGCCTTTACCAACGATATCAAACTGCGCCATTTCACCCCGTAGACGCTCAGGAATCAAGTCGATCTGATAACCACCGTCTGCCAAATAGACAGGCACTTTCTCGTAGTACATATCGAGAATTTGTTCAGTCGTGTAGTTCAAGGCACGCAGCATAATCGTGGCAAGGAGCTTACGACGACGGTCGATACGAACAAAAACCAAATCCTTCGCATCAAACTCAAAGTCCAACCATGAGCCACGGTAAGGAATGATACGCGCGGAATACAGTACTTTACCTGAGCTGTGGGTTTTACCCTTGTCATGATCAAAGAACACACCGGGTGAACGATGTAACTGACTCACGATCACACGCTCAGTACCGTTGATCACGAATGTCCCGTTGTCAGTCATCAGGGGCATTTCGCCCATGTACACTTCTTGCTCGCGTACGTCTTTGATCGACTTGGTTTCACGATCATAAATGATCAGGCGAATTTTGACGCGCATTGGCGCAGCATAAGTTGAACCACGTAAAATACATTCGCGTACGTCAAACTCAGGCTTACCTAAATGATATTCAACAAACTCAAGTGCAGCATTACCCGAGTAACTGACGATAGGAAACACCGAACGGAAGGCTGCTTGCAGACCGAAGTCTTCGCGTTGCTTCGCAGTTTTACCATCTTGTAAAAAAGCGCGATAAGAATCAACTTGGATGGAAAGCAGGTATGGCACTTCCATCACATTGGGCAATTTGCCGAAGTTCTTGCGAATCCGTTTCTTTTCGGTATAGGAGTATGCCATTGGAAGTCCTCAAAAAAGTAGGTGCAAGATAATGCTCGCTTCATAAAACAAAAGACAAAAGCATTCAATCAAAAACTTAAAACCAAAAAACTCTACAACTTAATCTGAACAGAAATACCCTACCCTTTAGACCCACAAAGATGAGACTTTGCATGAAGAGCAAAATAAAACTGTTTCAATCTACATAACCACACATCTCTATGTAAAAAATCATGCAGAACAGCGAAACCACATGAACTTTGAAAACCTGCTGTTAAATCAAGTTGCAACAGGACTTCCATTCATTTACCACATACGTCGACTCTAAAAAGTCCTCTACTCAGACCATCTTAGAACCAAGACAACAAAAACGACAAAACCACAAACGAGCAAAACACTCCAATTCAATAAACTGGAATGCATAAACTCGTTCATGGAAGAACGTTTAAATCTGCATTTTCGAACTAAACTTTTAATAAGACTCAAAAACAAAAACGACAACAATGCAGATTTAAAAATTCTTTTTCGCGTCTTAACTCTACGGACACCTCATCAATAAAAACCCCATTGAAAACTATCCTTAAAAGAGCAGACCATTACGATAAATGGACGCGCTGCACTGTGAAAATTGATCTCTTGCACGACTTTTATGACCCGGCCACTGCGCAATACACGCAAACGACCACAAAAACAAGAGCCGCATAGTATAATAAAAAACGGCGCACAAACGCAAGCGCTTGTCCACCGTTTTTTGAAACTAAATAAAGTCTTTTTCTAGAATCTAGAACTTTATCGAGATATTTAAGATTAAGCGGCCATTTGCAAGCAAATGACCCCTTCAGTCTTATTTGATTTCGACAGTTGCACCAGCTTCTTCGACTTTCTTTTTAAGCGCTTCAGCGTCATCTTTGCTCACGCCTTCTTTCAGCGGTTGCGGTGCGCCTTCAACGAGGTCTTTTGCTTCTTTCAAGCCAAGGCCAGTTACTTCGCGAACGATTTTAATAACTGCAACTTTGTTTGCGCCGAAACTGGTCAGAATTACGTTGAATTCTGTTTGTTCTTCAGCAGCAACAGCTGCACCAGCAGCAGGACCAGCAACTGCAACAGCAGCAGCAGAAACGTTGAATTTTTCTTCAAATGCAGAAATAAGTTCAACCAATTCAACAACTGATAATTCGCCAACGGCGTTCAGGATGTCTTCTTTTGACAGTGCCATGAGTAAAGCTCCAAAATGTGTATAGGTGGGTGAGGCAAGTTGCGATTAAGCAGCTTGTTCGTCCTGTTTGTCTTTGAGTGCTGTAAGTAAACGAGCAAACTTCGAAACAGGCGCTTGCAGAACTGACGCCAGCATCGTAAGAGCGGTGTGCAGATTCGGCAGATTTGCCAATACGTCGATTTGATCAGCAGCATAAAGCTTGCCGTCAAATGCAGCCGATTTAATGACCAGCTTGGCATTGTCTTTTGCAAAGTCTTTCAACAAACGAGCGGCAGCGCCCATGTCGTCTTCAGAAGTTGACAAAGCAATGATCGATGGGCCAGTCAGAGTGTCGTTCAATACTGCAAACGGCGTTCCTTCTAGCGCACGACGTGCGAGAGTGTTACGAATAACACGCACATACACACCTTGCTGACGGGCTTTGTTACGCAGACTTGTCATCTGAGCAACAGTTAAGCCACGATAATCGGCGACCACAGCAGAGAATGCACCAGACGCAGCTTCTGACACTGCGGCGACGATCTCTTTTTTGTCCTCTAGTCTTAGAGTCACTGTAACCTCCTTCGTGTATAGATGAACACAATGTCCATCACCATGATTTGCATACTAATTATTTCACTAATGCAAAATAATCAATCTACACGCGGAAAGTCTAAACCCTAAGATTTATCCCACCGCGTCTACGTAGGACGCATTAAGAAAGATTCATTAAAACAAACCTCTCGCCTACGGTCTTTGACGCTGGTTAGCATGCAAAACATATCTAACCACTTCAAAGCCCACTCAACCGATTCCTGTCCGCATCAGATTAAACTGACCACAAACAACAACCATCAAGATTTTTGTTTGCCAAATCACCGATCTCTCAATGATTCAGCAGAATTTTTTTATACCGATTAAGCAGAAACAGATGACACATCAATCGTTAAGCCAGGACCCATGGTCGATGACAAAGTGATTTTCTTGATGTAAATACCTTTTGAAGTTGCTGGTTTAGCACGCTTCAAATCAGATACCAAAGCTTCAACGTTTTGGCGGATCGCAGCAGCTTCAAAGCCAACTTGACCAACCGCAGCATGAATAATACCGCCTTTGTCAACGCGGTAGCGCGCTTGACCAGACTTAGCATTCTTAACCGCTGTGCCAAC
>NZ_JBKGVE010000006.1:0-51072 GCF_046462495.1 Aquirhabdus sp.
CTGTCTGAAAGCGGAAAACATTTATTACATTGGCGATCTGGTTCAGCGTACTGAAGTTGAACTGCTCAAGACTCCAAATTTGGGCAAAAAGTCGCTTACCGAAATCAAAGATGTATTGGCTTCGAAAGGCCTGTCACTCGGTTTACGTTTGGATAACTGGCCACCTGCCAGCCTACGTGTCGATGACCGTTTCGCCTATCGTAGCCGCTAATTTAGGAATATCACCATGCGTCATCGTAATAGTGGTGTGAAACTGGGTCGCACTAGCAGCCATCGTAAAGCTATGTTTCAAAACATGGCTAACTCGCTGTTTGAGCATGAACTCATTAAAACCACCTTGCCTAAAGCTAAAGAATTGCGTCGCGTTGCCGAGCCGTTAATTACTTTGGCTAAAATTGATTCAGTTGCGAATCGTCGTCTTGCATTTGCGCGTACGCGTAGTCCTGCGATGGTTGGTAAACTGTTTACTGTTCTTGGTCCACGTTACAAAACCCGCCAAGGCGGTTACTTACGTGTACTGAAAGCTGGCTTCCGTCCAGGTGATGCAGCGCCAATGGCGTATGTAGAACTTGTTGATCGTCAAGTTGGTTCAGTTGCAGTAGAAGCTGAATAATCTATAGAAATTAAAAAAGACTGGCCTAGGCTGGTCTTTTTTTATGCCAAAATTTATTATCTGAGATGCTCGAAATATCGTGACTTAGTTATTTCTGGGCTGAGTTGAGAGTCTTATTTTTTATTTTGCGCTTTGAATTGATCAACAGCGCGCCATAGATACCAAGCCGCAGTACTACGATACGGGCTCCACGCTTGACCAATCTGGGCGAGCTCTTTGGGCTTGGGCTGTACTTCTAATGACTTGAGTATTTTCCAACCTTCGCGGACACCAAAATCATCGACGGGTAAAATATCGGGTCGGGCAAGGTTATGCATCATAAAAATTTCAACCGTCCAGCGCCCGATCCCCCGTAGGGTTGTTAAACGGGTGATCAATTCTTCATTGCTGAGCATATGGGCAAGTGCTTTATGGGGAACGATGCCTTCAATCGTTTTTTCAGCAATGCCCATAATGGTAGTGATCTTGGTTGCAGAGAAACCGCATTCACGCAGCCGTAATGAATCGGTGTTCAGAATATCTTCAGCACTAGGAAAGTCTTTGTCATACATTGCTTTAAATCGGCCTAGAATAGCTTCTGCCGCCCGCCCATGGAGCTGTTGGTGGGCTATGGCATGGATCAGTGCCTGATAAGGTTCTACAGCGGATGCCGCTATTGGAGGTCGGGAACCGACTTTGGCGATTAACTCAGACCAGTCTTGATCTACGTTGGATAAGAAAAGTTCTGCGGGACTGTAGGCAATCTCCGTTTGCGTATGAATCAGCATGTTTTAGTCACTACTTAGAAAAAATGATCGCTTGATGACACTAATACAAGTCGTTTTTAAATACTATGTTTTGTCATTTTTTTTAACGTTAAAACACTTTTCTAAAGGTTAAATTAAACCGAACATCGCCTGTCAAAGGATGCTGACCAGCAACTAAGGGTTCTATGCCATGAAAGGCTAGTCGCGAGGCACCGCCCCAGACCACCACATCACCATGTTCTAGACGATAACGCAGCGGACGAATATGTCGCTTTAAACCGCCAAATAAGAAGATGGCGCTTAAACCTAGCGAGACAGAGACAATAGGCTGACTAAAATCACGCTCATCTTTATCTTGATGAAGGGAGAGTTTGGCACCCGTTCGATAGCAGTTGATCAGGCAACTGTCTGGGACGAAGTTTTGGTAACCAGCCTGTGTTGCAGCATTTTGTGCGAGTTGTAGCAATGCTGGAGGAATACTTGGCCAAGGTTTACTCTGTTCTGGATCGTGATGGGTGTAACGATAGCCTTGTTGATCCGATAACCAGCCATATTGTCCACAACTACTGCTGAGTACTGACATCGGTAAGCCGCTAGGGGTATACATTTTTTTGAGTGGAACCTGCGCTAGTATCGTATGCACTTCCTGCATGATGGACTCGGCATCATCGATAGCATAGCGACGTAATACCACAGCACCTTCAGCAAGCTGAATTGCAATTTGATTTTCATTCGATGAGTCATCGAAGAGGTCTAAAGTCTGGGTATCGGATTTATTCTGCATGAGTAGGTCTATTTCAAATCACGACAGGCGGATTGTCTGAATGTTTAAAAGGCTTAAGTCGCATCATGAAAGATAATACCGAGTGTATAACGGTTTCCGGACAGAATTCGGCTAACGCCATGCCGCATCTTTACCCGATAATATCCCTTTACACCCTTAACTGGGCGCTCGTGGACAGCAAAGATTACGGCATCTCCTTGCTGTAACGGCACGACATGGGGGCGCGACTGCATACGCGGACGCTGTTCAGTCAGGACAAATTCTCCTCCCGTAAAATCTTGATTGGGTTGTGAGAGTAAGATTGCAATTTGCAAGGGGAAAATTTGTTCGCCATAAATATCCTGATGCAAGCAGTTATAGTCATTGATTGCATATTTCAGGAGTAGTGGTGTCGGACGAGTTTGACCCGCCGTGTGGCATTGTTGGATAAACTGCTGGTGATCAGTCGGGAAGTATGTCTGGGTTCCCAATGCATCTTGCCAGCGATTGGCGATCTTGGCGAGGTGTGGAAAGAGTTGCCTGCGTAATTCAGCAACTAGATCGGGCAGTGGGTAGTGAAAATATTGATATTCACCACGTCCGAAGTGATGCCTAGCCATAATGATGCGACTCCTGAAGTGAGTCTGTTCACCATAGAGTCCCGCGATTTCCACACACTGTTGTGGAAGGAGCAAGCCTTTTAAGCTTGCCCAGCCTAGATCATTTAAAGAGGCTGTAACTGCTTGCCAATCCATACACTTAAGACGATGCTGAATTAAATCATGAGCAGTGTTTAATTCTGGTTCCGAATGGCGGTGTGTCATGTGGGAACTATCAAGTCGAGATTGGATGTTCATGATGCTGTCGCTTCTCGTTTGAGCAATTCACGTTTCCTTTCTACTCCCCAACGATAACCTGATAATCCGCCGTCGCGTCGGACAACACGATGGCAAGGGATCGCTACAGCGATAGCATTGGCAGCACACGCTGATGCCACTGCGCGGACGGCTTTAGGGCTTCCTATCCGGTTAGCGATATCTGCATAACTGACCGTTGTACCCAATGGAATGGCATGCAGTGCTTGCCATACACGCTGCTGAAAGGCAGTGCCTTGAATGTCCAGTGGCAAGTTGAAGCCCAGTTGCGGGGCTTCGATAAAGCCAATCACTGTTGCTATCCATTGTTCAAAATCATGGTCGTCGCCGATCAGGGTGGCTTTAGGGAAGCGATCCTGTAAGTCTTTGACGAGGGCATCTGCTTCATCATCAATCAATATGGCGCAAATTCCTTTCTCGCTACGGGCGACAAGGATTGAACCTAGACTGCTTTCGCCTACGGCAAATTTAATCGTCGTATTTGTTCCTCCTGAGCGAAAATTGGAGGGCGTCATGCCGAGCGTTTCTGTTGATGTTGTATAAAAGCGACTGTTGGATTCATAGCCCGCATCATAAATGGCATCTGCAACGGTTTCCGTTTCTTGCAATGCCGCCCGAACTTTCCGATTTCGATGAGCAACTGCATATTCTTTAGGGGTGATTCCTGTTATGTTTTTAAAGATGCGGTGGAAGTGAAAACGGCTCATATTTTGACTGAGTGCAAGCTCATCAAGGGTAGGTATTTTTTCCGCAGTTTCGATAAGCCTGCAAGCCGCAGCAACCAATGTAGCATAATGATCTGATGCGGTTGTTTGATTGGGTTTACAGCGCATACAAGGACGATATCCAGCTTTTTCTGCTTCCGCGCAACTGGTGTAGAAGTGAATATTTTTACGCAGCGCTGTGCGAGAAGGGCATGAGGGTCTGCAGTAAATGCCTGTAGTACTCACTGAGTAATAAAACACGCCATCCGCATTGGGATCGCGAGTAGAGACCGCAGCAAAACGGGCATCGTCATTGGCAAATGATTCAGGCATTACTTGTTCTATAGTCTGCGTATTCATGGCAGTGCTCCTCAAGGACGTGATCAGGTCTCTAAATGAGATCATACAACTGAGAGCAATAGTGCCCGATGATCAATGTCTTGGAACTCCGTTGCTTGCTTTTGAATTCGATTAAGTATGATTCTTTATAAAAAAGAACCCTGCCGCAGTATCATACTGCCACAGGGTTTCGGTGTTTAACACAATTTTTAGTTGATTGATTAGAGTGTTGGGTAGTCGGTATAACCCGTTGCACCGCCACTATAGAAATATTCTGAACGAGGAGCATTGAGTTCGGCATCTTGAGCCAAGCGTTCAGGTAGATCAGGATTGGCAATAAACGGAACGCCAAATGCAATTGCATCGGCATTGCCTTGTTTAAGCCAATCATTTGCACTGTCTTTGCTAAAGCGCTCGTTGGCAATATAGATGCCGCCGAATTCAGCTTTTAACTGCGGCCCCAGACTATCCTCACCCTCTTTTTCACGGGCGCTGATAAAAGCAATCTTACGTTTGCCTAATTCACGAGCCACATAACCGAAAGTTTCTGAACGATTGGAGTCACCCATATCGTGTGCGTCGGCGCGTGGGGCAAGGTGTACAGAAACACGATTTGCACCCCAAACGGAAATGGCTGCATCTGTAACTTCAAGCAACAGGCGGGCACGATTTTCTAAAGAACCACCATACTGATCTGTACGCTTGTTAGTACTGTCTTGCAAGAATTGATCAAGCAGATAACCATTTGCACCGTGAATCAGGACACCATCAAAACCAGCGGCTTTTGCATTTTCAGCGCCCTTGCGGAATGCGGCGACAACATCTGCAATTTCTGAGGTTTCAAGTGCTTGAGGCACTGGGTATGGACGCTGAGGGCGTAGCAGACTGACATGGCCATTTGCGGCGATACTGCTTGGAGCTACAGGCGCTTTACCATCCAATAATGACGGATCAGAAATACGACCAACGTGCCAGAGCTGCAGGAAAATCCGTCCACCTGCTTCGTGAACTGCTTTCGTTACGATTTTCCAGCCTTCAACTTGTTCATCTGACCAGATCCCTGGTGTATCTTCATAACCAACACCCATAGGGGTCACTGATGTGGCTTCGCTGAGGATTAAACCAGCAGTTGCACGTTGTACATAATATTCAGCCATCAATGCATTCGGCACGCGCCCTGCATCAGCCCGTGAACGGGTAAGAGGCGCCATAATGATGCGGTTGGGTAATTCAAGATCACCAACTGTGATGGGGTCAAATAGTGTAGTCATTTCAGATGTTCCTCGACATAATGAGTCTGTGACTCAGGGTGAAAGTGGGGTTAGGGAATAACCCGTTGTTTACGAAAATCTTCAAAAATCGCCATGAACATGGCTTCGGTATCAATATGCTCGTAAAAACCAAAACGGCGCGCTTTAGTGCCATCGGCAAACATGTCGTAATCCCATGAAAAGACAAAGTCGCCAAATCCCCAAGAGGAAAGTGCTTGATAGGGATGGTCGGCGAGCTGATATTTCTCACGCATTGCATTCCAAAGCGGTTCTTTATCTGCCATGACCGTGTTGAGTGACATTTGTAATGGAGGGGCAACTTCCAGATCAAAGAATTTGGCAATTTTTGGCCACATTTCGCTCCAGCGAAACAAGTCACCATTGTTAATGTTAAAGACCTGATTCGCACATTGAGGTTCCGTCGCGGCCCATACCGTTGCCCGAGCAAGTAAACCTGCATCCGTCATTTCTAATAGGGAGTGGTAGGCTTGGGGCTTTCCCGGAAAGCGGAGCGGGAGATTAAGCTCTTTTGAAATAGATGCATAAATTGCAATCACCATCGCCAGATTCATGGGATTGCCGAGTGCAAAGCCACCGACGACGGACGGACGGATTGCCGACCAAGTCCATGATTTGCCTTGCTGGGCTTTCTCCAGAAAATGTTGCTGATCCACATTAAATTCTGGCGGCATATGACCCGCGTCGGTTTCACGAGCCGGCGTTTTAAAAGGACCTAAATGTGCACCATAGACTTTATAGCCTTGCATCAAGCTAATATGTTTAAGGTTTGGCGATTTCTTTTCAATGATATTGACGACATGCGTGAGCATGGCGAGATTTGGGGCAACCAGTTCAGCCCAACTGGGTTGATCTTGGTACGCCGCATAGAAAATGTGCGTGACTTGAGTTAAATTTTTAAGTTTATGCGCTGAGTCTTCAGGGCTCAGTAGATCTACCGAGATATACTCAACACGATCAATCGATTTTCCACCTCGGCGCGATAAGCCAATAATGTCCCAGTCTGGCAGCGTGAGTAGGTGCTCAATTAAATTACTTCCAATGACCCCATTAGCGCCTACCACAAGTGCGACTTTCTTTTCATCTTGCATTGTTTTTAGCCTTTTGAATTGAATTCATCATTTTGGGTTCTGATCTGTGGCTTAAAGGTCTTTCGCGATATGCAGTAAAAATTCAGCAATCACTTCTTCATTGCGTTTAAAGAAACTCCATTGACCGAGTTTTTTGCACGTCACCAGTTTTGCGCGTTGAAGTACTGCGAGGTGAGCAGAGATGGTTGATTGCGATAATCCACAGCGGACAAATTGCCCCGCACAAACCCCCAGTTCTAATGCGTGTTCCTGGGTAGGAAAGTGCGTGGTCGGCTCTTTGAGATCCGCTAACATTTTTCGGCGCACAGGATGAGCAAGGGCTTTAATGATTTCGTCAAGATCGATAGAAGTGGACATGGGCAATTCAATATAAATTCATTAATCGCGATGAGTCGAATTATATATCGTAAATTTACGATATAAGTAGCTTCCATTGTGTATCAGTTGTTACATTATGTAAATTGGATCGGGGTTAAGACAAAAAAAATCCCGTTCAATTGAGCGGGATTTGGGTTTGAGCCTTTAGCGAATTACAATGAGCGAGAAATCAGCTCTTTCATAATCTCATTGGTACCCGCGTAGATGCGATTTGCGCGGTTATCGATGTAAGCACGGGCAATCGGATATTCCAGCATATAGCCGTACCCACCATGCAATTGCACACACTCGTCCACAACTTTACTGAACATTTCACTGATTTTATATTTAGCAGCAGCAGCGGCTTCGATCGCGAGGCTTTCTGTTAGTTGCATTTGCATGCAGCGATCCACATAAGCACGACCCATATCGATATCGGTACGCATTTCTGCAAGCTTGAAACGGGTATTTTGAAATGACATGACGGTCTTGCCAAAAGCTTTGCGCTCTTTCACATATTGCAGTGTTTGAGCAAATGCGGCTTCTGCTCCCGCCTGACAAATGATTGCCACGATGAGACGCTCCCAAGCCAGCTCTTTCATCAGCATGATGAAGCCCATGCCTTCCATGCCGAGCAAGTTGGCTTTCGGGACACGAACATTATCAAAGAACAATTCGCAGGTATCTTGACCCTTCATACCGACTTTATTAAGGGGTTTGCCTTTACTGAAACCAGGGCTTTTTGCATCAATGATCAGCAGGGACAGATTGCTTGAACCTTTTTCGGTATTACCTGTTTTGACCACAACCACTGCCATGTCACACAAATAACCATTGGTAATAAAGATTTTTGAACCATTAACGACATAGTCATCGCCATCTAAAACTGCTGTTGTACGTACTCCCTGTAAATCAGAACCCGTACCTGGTTCGGTCATGGCAATCGCACCAACCACTTCACCAGTGGCCATTTTGGGCAACCATTCTAATTTCTGTTCATGGGTACCAAAGTTATTGATGTAGTTGGCGACGATGTCAGAGTGTAAGGACATGCCACTGCTGGAGTCCATTGCATAGCCTTGTTCTTCAATCAAAATCATACTGTACAGACGATCCACGCCCGAACCGCCGTATTCTTCTGGCATAGTCGCGCAGAGGAGACCCAGTTCACCTGCTTTGTTCCACAGGCTACGGTCAACGTGTTGTTGTTGTTCATAGCGCTCAATGTTGGGAACGACTTCCTGTTCGAAAAAACGACGGGCAGTGGCGCGGAACGCTTCATGGTCGGAATCAAACAGTGTGCGAGGAATCATGGGGTCGATTGGGCGAGCAAGACTAATAGACATTGAATATCGTTCCTAAGCTAAAAAGTATGTAAAGGGATTACTGCTAAAAATCGCATGCCGTTTTCAGGCGTCCTTGCGTTATCGCAAAAGGGTAGCGTTGTACCCGTGAGTAATGATTGAGTAGTTAATAGGATGTCGTCCTGATCAACAATGATCGTTATGATCAATCCTTGGGTAGAATTTTGCCAATTTGAATAAGCTATCCTCGGCGTTTGATAACAATATTGCGTGGCAATCTGCCGATATACGATTGAACCTGATATTCTTCCTGCACTTTTAAACTCTATTTGACGCTAGCTCTCCCAAGATGACCTTACCCAAAATCCCTTCACTTAAAAGTTCTCTGGCAATCGATCGTACTCTGATCATTTCTGTCTTTGTGGTTGCATCCTGCGGTTTGGCCTACGAGTTGATTACGGGTGCGCTTGCCAGTTATCTACTGGGTGATTCGATTCTGCAATTTTCGACCATCATCGGAACCTATTTATTTGCAATGGGTATCGGTTCGCATTTCTCCAAATACATCAAAGATGAAGATGTGCTGCAGCGATTTATCGAAGTTGAGCTCTTGGTGGGTTTGATTGGTGGTTTATCGGCAACTTTTTTGTTTGTCATCTTTGCATGGCTATCGATGCCGTTTCGAGTCGTACTTTATGCCTTAGTGCTGATTGTTGGCATTCTGGTGGGGATGGAAATTCCCTTGGTCATGCGGATACTGAATCAGCGCAAAGCGGAGTTTAGTGAGTTGGTCAGCAAGGTTTTGACCTTTGACTACTTGGGTGCATTGGCGGTGTCATTACTTTTTCCATTGATTTTGGCACCCAAGTTAGGGCTAGCGCGTTCAGCATTATTATTTGGGCTATGTAATGCCGGCATCGCAGGTTGGACCGCTTGGAGGTTTCGGGAAGAACTGCCCAATATGCGTAAACTCTTTAATCGAACGATATTTTCGATCGTGATTTTACTCGCTGGATTTGTGGCTTCTGATCGGTTGGTGCGTTGGTCTGAAGGGGTTTTATTTGGTGATCCGGTTATTTATGCCAAAACCACTCAATACCAGCGGCTCGTACTCACTAAATGGAAAGATGATTTACGTTTATATATTAATGGCAACTTACAGTTCTCAAGTCGGGATGAGCACCGCTATCACGAAGCTCTGGTACATCCGATCTTAGCGGCATTACCACAGGCAAGACGGGTACTGATTTTGGGAGGCGGGGATGGGTTAGCACTTCGTGAAGTCTTGCGCTATCCACAAATTGAGCAGGCGACACTGGTTGATCTTGATCCTGCGATGACACAGCTTTTTTCAACCAATGCTGAACTGACTGCACTGAATAAAAACTCATTTCATAACCCCAAAGTACGTGTGATTAACGACGATGCTGCACGTTGGCTTGAGCAAAATAGCGAAGTATTTGATGCGATTATCATGGATTTTCCTGATCCATCGAATTTTGGTTTAGGCAAACTTTATTCTGTGCCCATGTATCGTTTGGTCGCGCGTCATCTTTCTGAGCATGGTCTGGTAGTGGTGCAATCAACATCCCCGTACCATGCACCACGTTCATTTTGGTGCGTGGCTGCAACGCTTGAAAAAGCAGGGTTTTACACAACGCCTTATCATGCACTCGTTCCATCGTTCGGTGAGTGGGGCTTTATCATCGGCGCCAAAAATCCCAGCTATCAACCTCCGACGCAATATAGTTTACCCATGACGTTTTTAGATAAAGAAACCACCGCGCAGATGTTTCATTTTCCGCCGGACATGAAGCGCTGGAATGTCCTACCGAATGAGTTAAATAATCAGCAGTTGGTGCATTATTTTCAGCAGGATTGGGGCGATGTGATTCGTTAATGGAAATGACAAGGAATTTTAAAATTTTATATTTTGAGTGGTATGCATGAATCGTCGTCATTTTCTGGGTTATGCCGCTGCTAGCAGTTTGATGGCAGGGTGTCGCTGGCCGTCATGGTCTGTGATCCCGCCGTGGTTGCCGATTAAAATCCTCGATGGGGGCATGCGTCAAGGGCATCAATATGTGCGTGATCAAGCGCAACATATGCCGAGTCCCAGTAGTGAACGTCATGTGGATACCGTCATTTTGGGTGGCGGTATTGCGGGGTTAACTGCAGGCTGGCGATTAGCCCAAGCAGGATTCAAGGACTTTTTATTGCTCAATGGCTTTGAGCAATACGGCAATGCCAGTGCGGGCGAGTGGCAAGATGTGAGCTATCCCAGAGGGGCTCATTATTTGCCATTTCCGACGCCTGAGTCAGTCCATGTACAGGAGATCCTGCGTGATTTTGGGATTCTGCAAGGGCAGAATTTGGGCGATATCAATAGCTATGATGAGCGCTGTGTTGTGCATTCCCCCGATGAGCGTTTGTGGTTGGGCGGCGGGCAGTATTGGCACGATACCCTAATGCCGCCTGCGGCAAAAGATTCAGCAGATTGGGTTCAGCAACAACGATTTTTAAAACTTGTGAATGGTCTTAAGGGGAAACGAGGCCTCGATGGCAAAGTGCTCTTTGCTATTCCAATCGCTTTATCCTCACAAGATGCCGAGTGGCGAAAATTAGATACATTAACGTTTGATCAATGGCTGGATCGAGAGGGTTATACCTCAGAGGGATTGCGTTGGTATCTCGACTATAGTTGCCGAGATGATTATGGTTTTGGTAGCGACAAAGTATCGGCGTGGGCAGGGATTCATTATTTTGCCAGTCGGATACATGATAGTGAAAAAGACCATCAGACGTCACTGCTGACCTGGGGCGGTGGGCTTAATCCGTTGGCACAGCAGTTATCACAAGCCAGTCTTCCTCAACAACTTGCACAAGCGGCTATGCATTTAATTGAGACGCGTGATGGGGTGCAAGTGTGGTCGACGGATATGACGGGTAAAGTGACATTGATCAAGGCCAAACGTGCAATTTGTGCGATACCTTTACACGTGTTGAAGCATGTTTTCCCACAATTAAAAGACTATGGTTTTGATGTGACTCAGGATATATTGCCTCATGTGCCGTGGTTAGTATCCAATGTTTGGTTAAATGGCTTCCCGCGTGAAGTCGGGGATGTCCCACTCTCTTGGGAAAATATTGTATACGGTAGTAAGAGTTTGGGGTATGTGGTTGCCACGCAACAATGGATTCGCGTGGCTAGACCCTCGCATTCCGTATTTACGGCCTATCATTCGATGGCTGATCAGGAGCCAGATGTGGCCCGGGCGTGGATGCAACGTGCAACTCCCTATGAGCTGCTTGATGTAGGGTTGCAAGATTTGATCAAAGTCTATGGCCCTGATTTGTGGCCTTGTGTGGCGGGTGTCGAAGTAATGTTACGTGGACATGCGATGAGTGCACCAGTCAAGGGGTATCTATCGCAAAAGGGATTATTGGCACTGCGTGATGCCGACCAAAAAGTGATGTTTGCCCATAGTGATCTGTCTGGATATTCGATTTTTGAAGAAGCCAGTTGGTGGGGATGGCAAGCCGCAGGGAAACTGATATGAATACAAGCAGGGAAGAGCATATGAATTTAAATCGAAAGAGTCGCTACATTTGAATACTGGACTCAATACCATGGATGGCATTCATCTCATTGCAGATCTTTATGATTGCCAATGCCCACTCCCTCTGCTCGAAACATTAACGACATTAGAACCGTGTATGGTGACTGCGGCTAAAGACGCAGATATGCAAGTTGTCGGTGTACGTTTTCATCAATTTCAGCCTGTTGGCGTAACGGGTGTGGTACTGTTGGCAGAGTCACATGTGGCAGTGCATACTTGGCCGGAAAGTGCATATGTCACCTTAGATGTCTATGTCTGTAATCACACGGGTGATAATCAGAGTAAAGCAGAGCGCCTTTTTGAGAATCTGATTCAGTTGTTTAATCCAAAGCATGCTGAGCGTGTTCAGGTTAAACGTGGTGGTCGATTTGCGTAGACGTGATTTCAGCGTGATGTTCTAAAAATGATGCAGCGAAATGGATGGGTTAATCATGCAAGATTTAATACAGGTTGTGGGGCAAGAGTTGAATCAGTTGGTGACGCCTTTTCTTTTAAATTATGTGCTGTATTTGTTTGGCGGTGTGGCTTTCACATTCATCTTTTCAGTCATCTATATGTGGTTTACACCCTACAATGAATTGGCATTGATTAGAGCAGGCCATGGTGCGGCGACATTAAGTTTTGCAGGAGCATTGATCGGTTTTGCATTAACCCTTGCCGCTTGTGCGATCTATCATACGAGTTTTGTTGCTTTTATGGGGTGGGCATTGGCCGCCATGATCGTGCAATTGATTGGTTATGTCGTGACATCGCGCTTGATCCCCAATTTGAAACAACAGATGTTGGATAATAATATTGCGGTTGGTGGATTTGTGGGTGCTGTTGCTTTGGCGCTGGGTATTTTAAATGCTGGGTGTTTGTCGTAAGTCAGAATGTACGATATTGAAAAATTTTTCTTGAGTTATTAATCCGTTATTTTTTTAGCCTATTGAAGTTTCTAAAGGATATGAGGAGCACATTATGAGTATTGGATCATTTATTCGTAAGCAGTTTATTGATGTCATTGAGTGGGATCAGCAAGGCGATGATGTGCTGATGTGGCGCTATCCGATGCAAGACAACGAAATCCAAAATGGCGCTCAGTTAACGGTTCGCGATGGTCAAGTGGCCGTTTTTGTCAATGAAGGTCAAGTTGCCGATGTTTTTACACCCGGTTTACATCGTTTGACGACACAGACTTTACCCGTTCTGACCAACTTAAAAAACTGGGACAAACTATTTGCATCACCGTTTAAATCAGACGTGTTATTTTTCAGCACGCGCCTGCAACTGGGTCGGAAATGGGGAACTGCACAACCCATCACCTTACGTGATAAAGACTTTGATATGGTTCGTCTTCGTGCGTTCGGGATGTACTCTTATCAGTTGGTTGATCCTAAAGCATTCTATCAAGAAGTCACTGGCGCTAATCCGAGCTATAGCAGTGATCAAGTTGAACCTCAACTCCGTAATCTGATTGTTTCGAATATCAGCAGCGGTATTGCGGCCAGTGGTATTCCATTTCTAGATTTGGCCGCCAATCAAGGAGTCATGGGTGATCAGCTTAAGCTGGCATTGACTCCTTTATTTGCTCGTTATGGTTTAAGACTAGATGCCTTTGTGGTGGAGAACATCTCCCTACCTGAAGACCTACAAAAAGCCATTGATACCCGAATTTCCATGGGCATGATGGGCGATTTGAATAAGTTCACACAATACCAAGTTGCATCTTCAATTCCGCTTGCTGCGCAAAATGAAGGCGGCATTGCCGGGGTTGGAGCTGGCTTAGCCGCAGGCTTTGGTATGGGGCAAATCATGACCAATGCCCTGCAAGGTGCGACAACTCCAGCTCAATCGGCGTCAAGTCAACCAGAAGCCACACCCGCAGCTCCTGCTGTCGATCTCGTGGCAAGGATGAGTCAGCTCAAAGCACTGCTTGATCAAGGACTCATCACTCAAGTGGATTTTGAAAGTACAAAAGCGGACATCTTAAAATCTTTGGCAAAATAATTAGTTGTTGTCCGTATGAGTGATCCAAATAATCCAGATCAGGGCTCGTCGAATTCTGGCGCAAATCCTGTAAATACTTCGTCAGGTCGCAAAAAAGCGATACTGGCGTTTAGTACGGCGTGTCCGAGTTGTGGTGCGCAAGTGCAGTTTCGTTCTTCTGCTTCTGTTATGGCGGTTTGTGAGTATTGTCAAACCACGGTCCTACGTGAAGAGCATGCTGTACTTGATCAAGGGAAGATGTCAGCAGTATTAGAGGATTATTCACCTCTCCAGATCGGCAGCAGTGGTGTGCTCGATGGCGTTGGGTTCTCGCTCATTGGGCGGATTCAACTGCAATACCCTGATGGATTTTGGAATGAATGGTATCTACAATTTGATGATGGGACGAACGGCTGGTTATCCGATGCTTCAGGGCTCTATGTTCTGACGCGTCACAGTGGCGCATTGGAGAGTGCTCCGTCTTTTGATGTTTTGACCATTAATTATATTGTTCAATATAAGGGCTTTGGTTATCGGGTTACGGACCATCGTACAGCAACATGTACCGGTGGGCAGGGCGAGCTTCCTTTTGTGGTCGGACAAGGTTGGCAATCATCGGTTGCAGACTTGCGCTTTCAAGCCCGTTTTATGTCACTGGATTACAGTGATGGTGAACCACCCCAAGTTTATGAAGGTCGAGCAGTCACCCTGCAAGGGCTAAAGTTTCAACTGTTGCGTGAAGATGCACTGATCCAAGCCAGCAGTGGAAAAATCAAAGGAAAGATAACCAATCTCGAATGTCCTAACTGCGGCAGCCCCATCCCTTATGTGATGGGTATGGCTGAGCATCTGGTTTGCCCAGCTTGTCGTGCCGAAGTAGCTATGACGGGAAAGAAAGCTGAAGTCCTTGTTAAGCATAAAGAACTTGTTACCCTCAAAAGTGCTTTGTCGTTAGGCGATAAGGCCAGCATCGATAATCAAGCCTATGTCGTGATCGGCTTGATGCAAATGGAGGAGGTGGGTGATGAGGAGTCAAGCTTATGGACGGAATATTTACTCTATAGTTTAGACGCAGGTTTTCTCTGGTTAGTCGATAGTGGTGCTGCCGATTGGCATAAAGTATCGGTCTTGAATGAAATTCCTGAAGAGAAAGCGGGGAATGTCTTCCTGCAAGGTAAACGCTGGGATCGAACGTTTGCTTATCAAGGACGGGTGTTGTATGCGGTAGGGGCGTTCAATTGGCGGGTCAAAATTGGTGATACCAATTTTATCGTCGATTATAAGAATGGTCAGGATATCCTGACTTCAGAACAGAGTCAGCATGAGATTAACTGGAGTTACGCGACCCCAATTTCTGGTTTTTTGGTGCGACAGTTATTTGGCAAGAAGCAGCCTACACATGATGAGGTTCAAAAGGCTGAAGATCCTGAACAAAATGCTCTGAAATGGCTCAGTATTGCGCTTTGGTTGATTAACTTGCCGATCATCCTGTTTGGATCAGGTTCATTTTTTCTGACGCTGATTGCTCAGTTTGGTTTAATTTTTTTACCCATGTTATTGAACGCAAATACATCCTCATCCAATGGCGAGCCCATATTAAGCAGGAATACCAGTATTTTGGTTTGGGGGGCGATGATCGTTTTATTCATGACGGTCTATAACATCAGCTCTCGAAGCTCTTCTTCAGGCTGGGGTAGTTCCAGTGGTTCTGGATACTCCAGTAGTTATGGTGGAGGTTGGTCTTCAGGTGGTGGTCATAAATAAATATTATTTTGATAAATTTGGATATTTAAATTTTTATCGTTAAATCCATCATAGAGATTATTTGTTAAATCATATGGCGCCAGAAATATTATTTTCTGGCGCATTTTTTGCTGTGTTTTACCCAGTGCTTTGGCTTTTCGTGCCACTTTGGGGATACACATCATGTCATCAGTTCATCTTAAACAAGTCTTAGGTCCTGTACAGCTCTGGGGGATCGCCGTAGGGTTGGTGATTTCTGGGGAATATTTCGGTTGGAGTTATGGTTGGGCTTCGGCAGGAACGCTGGGTTTTTTACTGGCGACGTTACTCGTCGCGGCAATGTATACCACTTTCATTTTTAGCTTTACCGAGCTGACGACTGCGATTCCCAATGCTGGCGGGCCTTTTGCCTATGCACACCGTGCTTTTGGTGAGCAAGGGGGCTTTATTGCAGGTTTTGCCACCTTGGTAGAGTTTGTCTTTGCGCCGCCAGCCATTGCGCTTGCGATCGGTTCTTATATCAATGTTCAATTTCCAGACGTGAATTTTAAAGCGATCGCGGTTGGTGCCTATCTCTTATTCACGTTTTTGAACTGGATTGGCATGCGTATCGCGGCGATGTTTGAGTTGGTGGTGACTTTACTGGCGATCGGTGAGTTGCTGATGTTTATGGGAGTCGTTTCACCGGGTTGGTCCATGACCAATTTCGTGGCACATGGTTGGGCTGGCGAAGACCATTTTTCAAGTCTGGCTTTGGCGGGCATCTTTGCATCAATCCCTTTTGCGATTTGGTTTTTCCTCGCGATTGAAGGTGCCGCCATGGCTGCTGAAGAGGCCAAAGAACCTTCTAAGACCATTCCTAAAGCCTATATCGCTGGGATTCTGACTTTACTCTTTCTCGCTTTTGGTGTCATGGTTATGGCGGGTGGCGTGGGCGATTGGCGTCAATTTGCCAGTGTAAATGATCCCTTGCCGCGGGCAATGAAACTGGTCGTCGGGGATAACAGTGGTTGGCTGCATTTACTGGTGTGGATTGGCTTGTTCGGGTTGGTGGCGTCATTCCACGGTATCATTATGGGTTATTCTCGTCAGATCTTTGCCCTGTCACGCGCGGGTTATCTCCCTTCAGTTTTTGCTTCACTCCATCCTAAATTCAAAACCCCGTCATGGGCATTGCTTGCAGGCGGCGTGATTGGGATTTTGGCGATCTTTAGTGATAGTGCGATTCAGTTTGCGGGACAAACTCTCACGGCTAATATCGTGACTTTATCGGTGTTTGGTGCCATTGTGATGTATATGGTATCGATGGCATCTCTCTTAAAGCTACGCAAATCAGAACCCGATCTGATCCGCCCGTATCGCGCACCGTTTTATCCGGTTTTCCCGATCATTGCATTGGTGCTTGGAGCGGTTTGTTTGATTGCGATGGTCTATTTTAACTTTAAGCTGTTTGTGCTATTCATGATCCTTATGGCTATTGCCTATGCCTACTTTTGGGCCACCAAATCCAAGCGGACAAGCATTGCCTGGAGCAGTAGTGTTGTTGAGTGATTAAGAGGAATGTGTGCTGTGAGCATCTCCGGGTCCCTCTCAACCGAAGAGGGACTTTTGAATTTAGTGGTTAGGAATAAATCATGACAAGCTATCAAACCGCACTTGCCGGTCAGGTTTATCATTTTGCCGATTTACGTGATGTGATGGCCAAAGCCAGTCCACCACGTTCGGGAGATGTCTTGGCAGGTCTTGCTGCGCGATCGTCTATGGAGCGGATGGCAGCAAAGTTTGTATTGGCTGATTTGCCGCTTAAAACCTTTCTAAATGTTGCATTGATTCCCTATGAGTCTGATGAGGTAACGCGTCTGATTATGGATAGTCATGACGCCCTTGCTTTTGCACCCGTTTCGCATTTGACGGTGGGTGGCTTTCGTGATTGGTTGTTGAGTCATCAGGCCAATACGCAGGCTTTGACTGCGTTAGCTGATGGGTTAACGCCTGAAATGGTTGCAGCAGTTAGTAAGATTATGCGTAATCAAGACTTGATTGCCGTTGCAACGAAGTGTCAAGTCATCACGCGTTTTCGTAATACTCTCGGTTTGCCCAATACACTGGCGGTACGTTTACAACCCAATCATCCGACCGATGATTTACGCGGGATTGCTGCGTCTACCTTGGATGGTTTGTTGTATGGTGCAGGCGATGCGGTGATTGGAATTAATCCAGCTTCAGATAGCATGCCAATTTTGGGGCAACTCTCGTATTTATTGGATGCCTTGATCACTGAGCATGAGATCCCAACCCAGTCGTGTATTTTGACTCATGTGACCAATACCATTCAGTTGATTGAACAGGGCGTTCCTGTTGATTTGGTCTTTCAATCGGTTGGTGGATCTGAAATGGTAAATCGTTCTTTTGGCGTATCTCTGTCAATCTTGGATGAAGCACACGATGCTGCACAGTCTTTAAAACGCGGTGCGTTGTTCAATGACTCCCATGGATCAGGTCGTGGTCAGAATGTGATGTATTTTGAGACTGGACAGGGCAGTGCATTATCGGCCAATGGTCATCATGGTGTGGATCAACAAACCTGTGAAGCACGTGCCTACGCCGTTGCACGGCGTTATAAACCGCTTCTGGTGAATACTGTGGTAGGTTTTATCGGTCCAGAGTATCTGTATGACGGCAAACAAATTATCCGAGCAGGATTAGAAGACCATTTCTGCGGGAAGTTACTCGGGCTGCCGATGGGCTGTGATATTTGTTATACCAATCATGCTGAAGCCGATCAGGACGATATGGATAACCTGATAGTGCTCCTTGCAACGGCAGGCTTGACCTTTATGATCGGGGTACCCGGTGCTGATGACATCATGCTGAATTATCAAAGTACATCTTTCCATGATCAACTCTTTGTCCGTGAGACTTTAGGTAAAAAACGGGCACCCGAGTTTGAAGCATGGCTGCAAAAGATGGGGATGACGGATCGCACAGGTCATCTGATCCCTCCGACACAAAGTAGTCGCTTATTACGCGGCTTTGATCGTATGGAGGGGCTCAGTCATGTCAGCTAAGCGTATCCTCAATTCTGATGATTCACCTGTTGATCCAACGCAGCAAGATAGTTGGGGCGACTGGCGGCAATATACACAAGCGCGTATCGCCTTGGGGCGCTCAGGAGAGTCTTTACCCAGTGCGGAAGTTCTCAAATTTGGATTAGCGCATGCGCAAGCACGGGATGCGATTCACACGCCGCTTGATACCGAGCGATTAACGACGGAATTAAAGCAGGAGGGATGGGATACGCGGATTGTCCGTAGTCAGGCGATCGATAGAACTCAATATTTAGTACGCCCTGATTTGGGGCGAAGGTTAGCGGCTGATTCTGCATTAGTGCAAACATCATTGACGGGATATGACGTTGGTTTTGTGGTCGGAGATGGGCTGTCCTCACTGGCTGTGCAGCGTCAAGTCGTTCCCTTTTTGCAGGCGTTGAAACCGATGCTGACACCCCATCTCGCCTTGGCACCGATAGTTGTCGCGACACAAGCGCGTGTGGCACTTGCCGATGAAGTAGGAGAGCAGTTAGGGCTTCGTCTTGTTGTGATGTTGATTGGTGAGCGTCCTGGCTTAAGTTCACCGGACAGTTTGGGGGTGTATTTGACCTATGCGCCCAAAGTAGGAAAACATGATGCGGAGCGTAATTGCATTTCGAATGTGCGACCTGAGGGCTTAGATTATCCCGCAGCCGCATTTAAGTTGAACTGGTTGGTTGAGCAAGCGCTCAGTCGGCAGCTCACGGGGGTTAACCTGAAGGATGAGAGTGATTTAATGCTGGTATCTGATATTGCGAGGAAAGAGCCCCACTCATTGATTCAGTCCTGAATGGGGGAGTTGCATTTTTTAAACTTTACGTTTAGCACGGTTACTGATCAAGGTACCTAGACCTTCATCGGTAAAGACTTCAAGCAATGCTGCATGCGGAACACGACCATCAATGATGTGCGCGCTGATCACACCCCCTTTGACGGCTTCAAGCGCACAGCCCACTTTCGGAATCATGCCGCCATAGATCACGCCAGTTTCGATCAAATGATCAACATCCTGAGTGGTCAGACCCGTGAGTACATTTTTATTGGCATCCAGCACACCTGGAATATTGGTGAGCAGGATCAGTTTTTCGGCTTTCAATGCTTCTGCAACTTTGCCTGCAACCAGATCAGCATTGATGTTGTAGGTATTGCCTTCTTCATCAACGCCCAGAGGGGCGATAACGGGAATAAAGTCACTCTTCATGAAGAGATCAAGCACATCGGTTTTAATTCCAACCACTTCCCCGACCAAGCCAAGATCGACTTTCTGCATCAAGCCATCAGCATCTTTCTTATCCAGATAGAGTTTCTTCGCCCGAATAAGATTGCCATCTTTACCGGTTAGACCGATTGCACGACCACCATTTTGGTTAATCAGATTGACGATCGATTTGTTCACACTGCCGCCAAGCACCATTTCTACGACTTCCATGGTCGGTTGGTCAGTGACCCGCATGCCATCAATTCGGTCGGAGACGCGGCCAAGTTGTTGGAGTAGGCTATCCACTTGTGGTCCGCCGCCATGGACAATCACTGGGTTAATACCCACAGTCTTTAACAGGACGATGTCGCGCGCAAAGGAACGCTCAAGCTCTGGGTCTGTCATGGCATTGCCACCGTATTTGACGACCAGTGTTTTGCCTGCAAAGCGTTGAATATACGGTAGTGCTTCAGTAAGAACTTTAGCGACATTCAGGGCTTGGTCTTTATTCAAAGGCATAATCAGTTGCTCTAATTAGGGTGCGAAATCACTTCTAAAAGTATCCGGAGTTTAAGTCAATTGAGGATTAGGCATGCTGGCTGCAAGATTAGGCAGTTGCTTTGCAATCAAATCATAAAAAACTTGGCGGATATGATGAACGGAAGCTGCATTGTCCGCTTCGAAACGCAAGGTGACAAAGGCACCCGTGTTTGATGCGCGTATGATGCCAAATCCATCATGAAAATCAAGGCGTACACCGTCAATAGTTGTCAATGTCGCATTTTCAACGAGCGCAGCATCAATCGCGAGTTCTTGGAAGAATTTTTCAGGGAGATCGCTATCCAGAGGGAGATAAATGTCTGGCGTGCCCATTCGGGTCGGCAGCGTTTGTAAAATCTCACTTAATGTTTGTCCGCGCTGTGTGAGCCATTCAAGCAGTCTCATTGCCGCATATAAGCCGTCATCCGTAGCAGAACCACGTCCATCATTAAAGAAGTAGTGACCCGAGAACTCACCCCCAAAAGAAACTTCACTGCGTTTGGACATGACTGCATGACGGATAAAGGTACTGCCGCTGCGGCTCATAATGGGTCGTCCACCATGTGCAGTAATGGTTTGCGAGACCATACGGCTACATTTCACATCATAGACAATGTCTGTGCCAGGTCTGGACTCCAGCACCATGATTGCAAATATTGCAATCAACTGATCAGATGTAACGACAGTGCCGTCATGATTGACGACCACTAAACGATCCCCATCCCCATCAAAGGCAAAGCCTATATCTGCTTTACTCTGGATAACTTGGGTGGACAGGTTGTTAAGGCGATCAGGCTCGCATGGATCTGGATTACCGTGGGGGTATAAGCCATTCGGGTCGATATCAATACCGGTGACATGGCAACCTAATGTTTCTATGGCATACATGGCAGGTTTGCCCATTACACCATTCATACCATCAACCTGGACCGTGACATCATCACTTAAAATCACATCGCTGAGAATTTCATCGAGGTAATCGCGGGTAAACGATTTCTGAGTGATCTTTCCTTTCCCTTCAGTAAATGTCCTTTTTTCAGCACGGTCATAAATATTTTGAATATCTTCGGGAAGCGGTGATTGTCGCTGTGTAATCCATTTGATGCCGTTGTATTCAGCAGGACTATGACTGGCCGTAATCATAATGCCATTACCCTGATATTGTCTTGCCGCATAATGCATCACGGGGGTCGGCACTTGACCAATATCAATGACATGCAAACCGCTTTCGGCAAGCGCATCTCTCATAATCTGGGCATATTCCTCACTTGTCTCACGTGCATCATAACCGACGACAATTTCAAGTTGACCTCTATTACGGAATTCACTCCCCAGTGCACGACTAATGGGAAGCATCCATTGAGCAGTCAGATCATTGACTTTGCCGCGTATGTCGTAAGCTCTAAAAATATGCTTGGGGATCGATTTGCTGATAACGAACTCAAGATCAGTTAGCGCTTCTGTATCTAGTGTAAATTCGGGTGTATGACTTAAGGAGGAGGGCTGTGCCACTTCAAGCGCCGTACTCTCTATAGCAAGATCGGGGATATCAAAGTCATTGACTTCAGCATCAGGAGCTGATTTTTGGATAGTATTTTGAATAGGGACGTTGATTGTTTGTGGCTCAGGCTTTAGCGTGGTTTCAACGATCGGCTGTATCTGCGGTGAAGGCGTTAACTCTTCAGCGACAACATTCAGTTTTCTCAGTTGTTCTTCCTCAGAATCGATGGGCTGAACGTTTAAATGGGTGAACTGAGGTTTCATTGCCATCCAGACCAATAGCGGTAGCAATCCACCGACTAAGGTCAGTAGTGCTGCCATAAGCGGAATGTTATCTAAGGGGTTTAGCGACATAGGTCCTTTGATTTGACCAATGTTGAGTTGCCACCCTTTTATACTGAGAGGAATTGCTGTAAGTGAGGTATCGCTGTTATTTGAGGTTTTAAAGATATCGACCGGTTGTTCACTACCCACTTTCTGTGTGATCGTAATCAGCAGATTAGAGGGAGTCATCTGTTGTAGATCCTTTGCGAGTGGTGCAAAAGGACGTTCGCTGATCAAATAACCCCCGGCAGGTAATGTCGTCACGATGCTGACTTTGGTTTGACTGCCTATATGTGTGGCTTCGAGAATACCTTTCGATGTCTGGGCACGATTAATCAAGTCTTGATCGGAAAAACTGAGAGAGGCAGGTACGCCTCCATCGGCAGGAATAATTGCTTTGACAGTTGCTGTCGATTTTAGTGTAGGCAGTTCTGCAAGGTGGTTTGCTTCGATTTTCCAATTGTCGACTTGGCGATTGATGACTGCTGCGGTTTGTTGACCCAGTTGAGTGAGTGCTTGATTGCTTTGCTGTTGAATCACGTGATCAACGATGCCATAACAGCTAAAACTGATAGCGAGAACGATGGCTGCATGCAGAATAAAAGGTTTTAAATGGGGATTCGGCATGGAAAGCGCGTTTTTTCGTGGAGTGTGCTGAGTTTTACTATTACTTTGCGCTGACGTCTTTGCCGATTTCTTCATTGAAAATACTTCCATTTAATCAAATCAATTTTGCATCTACAGTAGTCATAGTTTGCTATGAATACAAGCAGTTTAGACATATAAACCACTTCATGTGGTTTATGCTTTTAAGCTGGTTGAGGATTGCCCAAACAGCTTAAAAAGGGAAGGGGCAGTTATTGTCGCCCTGTGTGACCAAATCCACCCGCACCGCGTTCACTTTCAACAAATTCTTCAACAATGTCAAATGATGTTTGCATAATTGGAACAAGAACGTATTGTGCCATACGCTCGCCTGGCTCAAGCGTGAATGCTGTCGTTCCACGATTCCAAACCGAAACCATAAGTTCACCCTGATAATCAGAGTCAATCAGACCGACGAGATTCCCTAAAACGATGCCGTGTTTATGACCTAGGCCCGAACGCGGTAAAATCAAACCTGCATAGTGGGGATCTTCAATATAAATAGACATGCCTGTTTTGACGAGTAATGTCGTGTTTGGTTCAAGTACCACGGGCTCTGCTAAACAAGCGCGTAAATCAATTCCCGCAGAACCACTGGTTGCATGTGCAGGGAGCGGCCAAGTTGTTCCAATACGAGGATCTAAAATTTTAAGCTGTAGCTTCATAACGAGATTTAACCTGTACTAATCCATTGTCAAAAGAGTGTGAGGCAATACCACTTGCCGTTGATATCAAATAGCGTATTTTTACAATCGCCAAACTTTAAAGCCTGCTTGCTCAAGCTGATCACGATTAAAGCTACCTTTAACATCCAGAAACGGTGTTTGACCTATTGTTTTTTGCTTGAGCTGCTCAATAGAAAGTGATTTAAATTGATCATGGCTGACTGCTGCAATAACGGCATCCACATGCTTGATCTGTCCAAAATCAATCAAGTCGAGTTGATATTCATGTTTCACTTCTGCGGCATCCGCAACGGGATCAACGACATGGACTGTAACACCATAACTCTGTAATTCTTGGATGATATCAATGACGCGCGTATTGCGCGTGTCACTACAATTTTCTTTAAACGTCAGACCCAGAACCAATACGGTCGCTTTGCCGACAGGTGTGCCATTCTGACAGAGCATTTTGATGCAGTTTTGGGCGATATGAATGCCCATGCTGTCATTAATATGGCGCGCCGCCATCATTAAGTCGGCGTGATAACCGAGTTGTTCTGCGCGAAAGGTTAAATAGTAAGGATCAACACCAATACAATGTCCACCAACGAGGCCAGGGAAGAATTTTAAGAAATTCCATTTCGTTCCCGCAGCTTCCAAGACTTCCTGAGTATCAATTCCGGCACGTTGACAGATCAAAGCAAACTCATTCATGAGTGCGATATTCACATCGCGCTGTGTATTCTCAAGAATTTTTGCAGCCTCAGCGACTTTAATCGAAGGTGCCTCATGCACTCCAGCCGTAATGATCAAGCGATATAATGCGGAAACATCCGCTAATGTCGCTGCATCTTGTCCTGAGACGATCTTCATAATCGATTCAAGTGGCCGTGCTTTGTCACCGGGGTTAATTCGTTCCGGAGAGTAGCCTAAACGGAAGCTTTTGTTTGATGCGGCAAGAATCGGCTTACAGATCTCTTCAGTCACACCGGGGTACACTGTTGATTCAAAAATGACCGTTGCGCCATCTTTCATATGGGTTGCGATTAACCGACTCGCAGACTCTACGGGAGAGAGATCGGGAAGCTTTGCATTATTGATGGGTGTTGGCACGGCGGTAATAATGAAGTCTGCTGCTGCAAGATCAGCGGGATCATGAGTAAAGGTAATTTGTGTCGACGCGATAAAATGTTCAGTGTCCATCTCACCTGTTGGATCGATTTTCTGTTGATAAGCGCTGATCTTGTCTGCATTAATGTCAAAACCAATGGTACGCAGCTGACGTCCAAATGCAAGTGCGAGCGGTAAACCGACGTAGCCTAAGCCTACGATTGCAACGGTTTTTTCCTGTATTGTCATATTCTAGTGCTCACGTTTTATAAACCGAATAATAGATGATTAAAGTGTCCTAACCTGTTTTATTGCATAATCATGTCAGTTCGGTGACAGATGCTCGTCAAGCGATCATTCATTGCTGAGTGAACCTGATTGAAAGGAACTAATCTTTCAATCGACGAGTATATAAGACTTTATTTCATCAGCGCTTTCAAATTTGCAAGATAGGCTGCTGCTTGCGCTTTGGGATCAACGTTAGAAATTTTATTCTTCTTGCGTCCTGACCATTCAATCTCTTCCTCTGGCAGTTCATCTAGAAATCGGCTCGGCGTTGTTTGGCGTAAATTGCCGCCCATTTTACGCTGCTCAGCAAGTGTCAGTGTTAAACCCTGACGGGCACGTGTAATACCGACGTACATCAACCTACGTTCCTCCTCAACGGTTTCAGCCGCTATAGAGTTTTTATGCGGTAGTAACTCTTCTTCAAGACCCATGATATAAACATAAGGAAACTCCAATCCTTTTGCCGCATGCAGAGTCATGAGATTGACTTTATCGGTATCTTCTTCTTCCTGTTGTTGATCGAGTAAGTCGAGTAATACCAATTTGCGGATAACGCTTTCGATATTTTTCTCATCCACATCTTCTGCACGGTTAATTAGACTTTGAATACTTGAAAACAAGGTCTCTAAGTTGTCGAGTTTATTCTTTTCATTCTGCGGCGTGGGTGCATTTTCTTTGATGTAATCAATATAACCTGTTTCATTAATCATCTGGCGGACGAGCGGGACAGGGTTGTCATCATCATATAGGTCGCGGGTATATTGCTCAATGAACTGGGCAAATTCGTGCAAATGAAGTACGGCTTTGCGCTGACTCACGACCATATTTAAACGCAGATCACCCGCAGCGGATAGCAATGACATACTGAATTCTTGTGCGAACAGCCCCAGTTTTTCGAGTGTTGCTGGGCCAATTTCGCGTTTAGGGGTGTTGATAATGCGTAGAAATGCACTGTCGTCATCGGGGTTGATGATGAGGCGCAAATAGCTCATCACATCTTTAATTTCAGCACGTGCAAAGAATGAGGTTCCCCCTGAAACTTTATAAGGGATTTGCAGTTGCCGTAATTGCGTCTCGAGTACGCGTGCTTGGAAATTTCCCCGATAGAGAACTGCGTAGTCCTGCCAAGTTTTGCCATTCATCAGCCTGTGCGTCATGATGTCATGGACAATGCGTTCTGCTTCATCATCATCATTTCGGCAATTCATCACACGAATGACATCCCCATGACCTTTATCGGACCATAAGGCTTTTTCAAAAAGATGCGGATTGTTTTCAATGACCTTGTTGGCCGCTTTTAAGATACGGCTGGTTGAACGATAATTTTGCTCAAGCTTGATAACTTTGAGTCTTGGAAAGTCATCGGCAAGAAGTGCCATATTTTCAGGTTTTGCGCCGCGCCATGCATAAATCGATTGATCATCATCACCAACAGCCGTGAATCGCGCTTGAACACCGACTAATAATTTCACCAACATATATTGAGCGGTATTGGTATCTTGATATTCATCGACGAGCAGATAGTGCACGCGATTCTGCCATTTATCTCGCAGTTCTGCATTGTCCTGTAATAGGCGAGTGGGTAGAGCAATCAAGTCATCAAAATCTACGGCATTATAGGCACGAATATTGCGTTCATAAAGTTCGTATAAATGTGCGAGCTGTAAGTCTTCGTTATCGATGGCGGTGCTAATCGCTTGGGCTGGTAGTAAGAGATCGTTTTTCCAATCCGAAATTCGTCTCATAGCTTTGGCAATCAGCTCTTTACTATCTGCACCTGACAGATTGTCACGTTGCATGAGATCCATGAGCAATCGTTTACAATCGTCAGCGTCAAGAATGGAGAAATTGTTTTTAAGCGGCGTATGTTTGAGTTCTAGACGCAGCAAATTTAGACCGAAGTTATGAAATGTGGAGACGGTAATGCCTTTCATTTTGTCACTAGGCAGCAGTTTACTAACACGCTCTTTCATTTCACGTGCGGCTTTGTTAGTGAACGTCATCGCGACGATACGGTGTGAAGGAACATTACAGTTTTGAATAAGATGAGCAATTTTCCGTGTAATCACCGCAGTTTTGCCTGATCCCGCGCCCGCCAAAACGAGTAGAGGACCGCTTACATACTCCATGGCTTCTTGCTGACGAGGATTAAGCGCTGATAACTTCTGTGATGTATGCGTACCGCTCATGTGGCTTTCTCTCCGATTAGTCGGCTATTATAAAGAGCTAACATGACGATGGACATGCTTTTCTACCAGGATCTTCGTAGATGTTTGATGACTGGCGTAGAATCAATCAGAGGATAGAGTTATTTAGTCCGAATACCGATTTCTCAGCGAACTGGTTTGAATATGGACGTGTTTTTGCCATGCATTTCTGTAGTGAGTGTGGGGTGAGAATGTAGGAAATTTTTACAATTGAAAAGTATAGTCCTTAGTTATTGGTAGGTATATTGCGTAATCGACCCATAAGATCATGTTGTAGCGGTATGGATTTGATAAAGCTGATGTCACTTTACAGCTGAGTTCATAATTATAAGTTATTTGATTTACATTGTTTTTTAATTTAGGTGTGGTAATTGCTGGAGAAAGAGTGGTATGAATTCTGGTTCATTAGAGCAATATGCACTTCAAGTTGCTAATGATGCATATATGCGGGTATTAGGACGTTTACCCGATGACACCGAGCTTAATAAATTTGTCGCTGAAGTACTGAGTACGGGTAATGCAACGACTGTAATGAAACAATTCATAAGCGAACATACAGTTAGTTCCAAGCCATCGGAAAGTTTAGATTCAGAAACCGATGTTTTAGAGTCAAATGCTACGCAAACTGTATCTCCAGAGGACCACTGGAAAGAAACGATTCATCTTAATGCAGAATATGTTGCAAAATCACTCTATTTAAGTCTACTTGGGCGAGAAGCCGATGCTGGTGGCTTGGCTACATTTGCCCAATGCCTTCGTGATGAGGATTTGGTTACGGTCATCCAGAGAATTTCATCCTCCACAGAATGTTCGAATCTTTGGTTCGAAAAATTTAGATCGAGGATCATCCAAGAAGAAATAAATGTGTCTGCTGGACAAAAGAAAAGTCTTGCTCTTGATGCGTTTTTATCCTCAAAGTTGAATTTGGTGAAATCAGAAGTTTTTCGTTATCAGCGATACCATAACTCAAATAGCGGCATTGAATTTCAGCCTGCTACTTACCCACGTTTGGGGAAGTCTCAACCTTTTGCATTAGTTTTTCTTTCGACGGAAGCTTGGCTTCCATTTGCGCTTGCTGTTTCGGATTATCTGTATAAGACATATCACTATCGAAGTGTATTAGTGTATCTTGAGTGGTCACCTGCTATTGAGCAAGCAATGTCTTTAGATGAGTCAGTTTTGGATGTCATTCATTTAGATGAGTTCAAAAAGATTCCAGAAAATTTATTGTTGAAACCAGAAATTATCGTCACTCATAGTTTTGGTTGGTATAGTGATATTGCGTCTGTTTTGGATTGTTTTACTGATAGTCGATTATTTATCTATGCAGATGGCCTGAGCAATGAACTCAATGCAGAGCGGATATTGTCAGAGCGAAAAGTAGAAAGCTCATTGTTTTTTGGATTTGAGATTATTTCTCCTGCGGTTAAACATGAAGTTACGATTCCTACGAAAGAAATTTTTAAGTATATCGATAAAATTTCTAATATTTATAGTTTTGCCCCTAGCCTTGCCGTTCTGGAACATGAAAAAGATGACTATGCGGTAGTCTATTTGCGTTATTGGGGAATTGGCCATTATGCCCCTTTTGAAGAAGTAGAGGCCGTGAAAAGTATCGTGGATACAATCTGTAAAAGTGTAGCTTCAGACGTTTCGATCATTATTAAAGATGATCCGCGGGCTTTTCGTTCGATGAATGTTTTGGTACAGAAAGGATTGGAAGAGAAAAACTATAAGGTGAGCTCTTTCATTGATTATCTTGCAGGCTATGGTATTGATTCGGCATATAGCCTACTCCCAACGGAGTATTTTTTCTCCAGAGGATTGTTGTGTCGTGCGAAAGCACATATCGTGTTGGATAGTAGTCTCGGGTATATTGTTGCAACAAATCCTCATATCAATAGGAAGTCTGAAGTTATCATTGGCGCAGATTTCGATTCTTTTTTGAATAAGGCCGAGAATGAATACACAGAAGAACGCTTTATAGAGAAGAAAAAACAATTATTAAATGTTGTTCGAAATGTAAAAGCGCGATCTTCTCGGTATAAAGATGCGATTTTAAATTCCGACGCATGTGGTTCACGAGATCTTCTCAATAATTATGAAGACTCCCTCTTCCATATCGTACTTAATTAATTCACTAATGCAGAAAATGGTAAAAGTTTACCGCTGAAGACTTGAGCAAAATTTGACAATAAAGGAAATGCGGTATGAGTGCTAATCAATATACTTTGCTGGATTGTACATTACGTGATGGCGGCTACTACAATAACTGGGATTTTGATCAAGATCTCGTGGAGCGCTACCTGCAGTCGATGGCGAGTAGTGGCGTGGATATCGTTGAGTTGGGCTTTCGTTTTACTTTTGCCAACAAAACTAAATTCCTAGGGCCGTATGCCTATACAACAGACCGCTTTTTAAGTCAGATTCATATCCCTGAAAGCTTGATTCTTGGTGTGATGATTAATGCTGCTGATTATCTCAAAGCACCTGAGGGTGATATTGCGGCTATTCATAATTTCTTTGCACCCAAAGCAAAATCGAAAGTCCAATTGGTCCGTATTGCAGCGCATGTCGCTGAAGTGCCTAAGTGTGGTGGCTTGGTGACGACCTTGCATGAGTTAGGCTATCGGGTTGGTTTTAACATCATGCAGTCCAATAGCTGCACCGATGAAAAGTTAGCTGAACTTGTACGTGCTATCCGCGATTTCGAACACGTCGAGGTACTCTACTTTGCGGACTCGCTTGGTAATATGGACGATGCCGAAACTTTGAGGATTATCCAGACTCTGCGTTTAGAGTGGAGTGGGCCGTTAGGTTTCCATGGTCATGACAATATGGGTAAAGCATTGGGTAACACGGTAATGGGCATCAAAAATGGTGTCACTTGGTTAGATGCAACTGTAACTGGAATGGGACGCGGCGCTGGTAATACACAAATGGAGTATTTGCTGGTCGAGGTTCAAAAACAAACGGACAAAAAGGTACATCCTGCCCACGTAATTGATTTGGCTTGCCAAGATTTTGAACCGATGAAAAAGCATCATGGCTGGGGCATGAATGTATTTTATTATTTGGGTGCTCAGCACAAAGTCCATCCAACCTATGTTCAAGATATGCTTGCACAAGGGACATTCTCGCCGAATGATGTGGTGACATTAATTGAGCTGTTGGGCGAAAATACGGGTTCATCCTATAAGCCGCAAGGCGTGGCGAGCCTAATGACGGCACGGTTCCAAAATGCAGTCGGACATTGGTCGGCTAAAGCATTGTTTGCGGGACGTCCCGTCTTGATCGTAGCGGGTGGGGCATCAGCTAAGCGTCATTGGCCTGCGATTGAACGCTATATTCAAGATAAGCAACCGATTGTGGTAAGTCTAAATTTGCTCGATTTTATTCCACAGCAATTCTTGTCGGTGATCGCAGTTTGCCATCCTGGTCGTTTGGTTCCCTTTATTAACAGTGCATCAAAAACACCATTGATGACACCAATCCAGTCACTGCCTAAATTGATCAGTGACTCCCTCAGTCGCTGCACCGTGTATGACTATGGAATGCAAGTGGATCCCACGAGAGTAGTTGCTGAGGATACTGGTTGCGTGGTAACCGATGCACTGGTTGCTCCATATGCAATTTGTGCGGCGCTCGCTGGCGGGGCCACTCAGATCGAATTGGTGGGTTTTGATGGCTTTGATGGCCGCGATGCACGCTATCATCAAATGAACGATGTGATTGTCAAACTTCTTGAGATTTCTAAAGTTCCTGTGTATTCGTTGACTACAACGCATTACGACATTCCTCAGCGATCAATTTATAGTTTTTAAGATCATTCATCATAATTTTGATATAGAGAACCACGTGAAAACAGTCATTATCATTCCTGCACGTTTTCAATCGTCGCGTTTTCCAGGTAAGCCGCTTGCGGACTTACTTGGGCTACCGATGATTGTTCATGTTTGGCAAAAGTGTGTCCAAGCTTTGGATGCAAATCTGGTCTATGTCGCCACCGATGATGATCGTATCCGTGATGTGTGCCATTCGCACGGAATTCAGGTTGTGATGACTCGTAGTGACTGTTTGACGGGCACTGATCGAGTTTTTGATGCATCGCTTCAGGTTCAGGCTGATTTATATCTGAATGTCCAAGGCGACGAGCCAATGCTCGATCCTAAAGATATTCAGGTTGTTTTGGATGCTGCTAAGCAATTTCCGGGCGAAATTATCAATGCAACAAGCGAAATTGATAACGAGATTGACTATCTAAGTCGTACCGTACCTAAAGTGGTTGCTCGCCCTGATGGACGTTTGCTGTATATGTCACGGGCACCGATACCGGGCAATAAGGCGGCAAGCTTTGTGACAGCGCATAAACAGGTCTGTATTTATGCGTTTCCTCCTAAGGCACTTAGCGATTTTGCATCTTGCCAGCAAAAGACTGCATTAGAAGAAATAGAAGATATCGAGATTCTTCGTTTCTTAGAGTTAGGCTATGAGGTGCGTATGGTGCCTGTATCGCAGAGCTCAGTTGCTGTTGATACCCCTCAAGATTTAGAGCGGGTTAGGGTCTTGATGCAAGCGGTCTGAGTTTAGAGAAGATTAGAATTTTAAGAGAGCACTGTGCTAAATCAACCTTACGATTTTTACGTCTTCGATTGCGATGGCGTTATTTTACGATCAAATCAAATTAAATCCGATGCTTTTGCATCGGCTTTACAAGGCGAGCCTGAGCAATTGGTTGCCGAGTTTGTCGAATATCACAAGGCTAATGGCGGTGTCTCACGCTACCAGAAATTTGCCCACTACTATAATCATATGCGCGTCGACCAGAGTACGAGTACAGATACCACGATCCTGACTCAACAAGCGATTGATCGTTATGCGGCTATAGTGCGGGATGCGCTTTCGTCTTGTGAAATGATTTCTGGTGTTTTGACATTTATTCAAAAACTACATGCACAGGGCTTACCATGCGCCGTCAATTCAGGCGGTGATGAGCTTGAATTGCATCATGTCTTCCAAGTGCGCGGGTTGGATCAGTATTTTAAGCACATCTTTGGTTCGCCTTCCTCTAAGCACAACAATATGGAACGTCTCAAAAGTGCTGGATTTATGACGGGGTCTGGCGTGATGTTTGGAGATTCACGCTCAGATTTTATTGCCGCACAAAGTTTTGCATTAGATTTCGTTTATGTCCAAGAGGAAAGCGAGTGGAAAGACGGAGCGGCTGTCTCTGCAGCTCATGGTTATCAGATTGTGCCTGACTTTAGGTCACTTCCACTGTAATACATACATAAAGCTGCACTTAGATTATGATGTTTGCTGCATCGCATGTTTGAGCCTGAGCAATGCGGTTCGTAACCCTTCTTCAAGTGTTGGGTGATAGTAGGGATTACGAATCATCTGTTCAATTGAGATGTCATGCTGGATCATCCAAGCAACGGCATGAGCCAGATGCTCAACTTGAGGACCAAACATTTCCGCACCTAGTAATCGCTCTGTTTTAGCATCTCCATACATTCTGAGCTTTCCATGTTTTACTGCCATGACACGGGCACGACCTTGGCGTGCAAAATCAAGTTCTCCAATATGAAAAGGCTGCTGACTTTCTGTTAACTGTCGATAATTAAGTCCGACCGTGGCCATTTGTGGCTCAGAAAAAATCACACCAAGTGGTGTCATTGGCAATGACTTTTCTATTCTAGTCTCCCTAGCCGCATTTAATCCACTGAGTCGCCCTTGGAAGACAGCTTCATGCATGACGGGTCGATAAAGATTTACATCTCCTGCGATAAAGATCGGTTTTCTGCCGATTTGCCCCGTTGTCGGGTTGTAGCCAACAGGAATACCGCGATGATCCAGATCAATGCCTGCTTTGGATAAATTCAAAGCACTGAGGTTAGGCTGTCTCGTGATTGCGCATAATACATAATCAAACGTATCCTGCTGCTTTACGCCGAATTTATTCTTGAATGTAATGTGCACTTGCACTTTTTTACTCTTGGTATGAGTCTGTAATCTTGGAGTATCCGTGAGGGCAACATCTGTAATGGTTGTTCCTAACGCCAAATCTAATTCTTGACCAAATACGTCAAGTGCATGTTGTTGTAATGCGGGATCGGTTAATGAGCCTACTTTTTCACTACGATTGAATAATTTGACTCGAACACCTAAGCGATGGAAGGCTTGGGAGAGTTCAAGCCCTTGAGCACCTGAGCCAATGACTGCCAGTGATTTGGGCAGTTTTTTAATTTCAAAAATAGACTCATTGGTGAGTAAACGTTTACCAATTTTTTCTGCCCATCCTTCTGGGATTAGCGGCGATCCACCTGTAGCAATCACAATTTTCTGGGCTTGGATAAGTTCCTCACCGACTTGTACGGTATTTTTATTGATAAAGCGGGCATAGCCTGAAAGCTTATGCTGATCAGGAAAAAGACTAACGGTTTTGAGCACCGAATTAGCAAAGAAATCGCGTTCTAATTGCACGCGTTTCATGACAGCCTTGGCATCGACTTTGAGGGTACTTTTAAGTCCAAAAACTTCTGAAGTATTGATGTCATATGCCCGATTTGCGGCGGTGATCAGGAGTTTACTGGGCATGCAGCCGACACGAGCACAGGTCGTGCTCCAATCGCCTCCATTTATCAGAAGAACGCTTTCTGTGATTTTAACTGCGGCATGATAGGCCGTTTGACCTGCTGTACCTGCGCCAATGATGACGGTGTGAACGTGTCTAGTAATGGCGGGCTTAGTACTTTTGTTTTTTTGTAGAGGTTTTGGGGGTGGCATGTCATGTTGGGACATAGGGTTTCCAGACATTGAGAAAGTGCGAGATACCGTCTTACTCTAGTCTTTCGTCAATACAAGTTCCATATCTTCTCGTAAATAAATAAAGCGTATGAATCGTTTATTTCTATATTTAAAGGTGCTAGCAATAAAAAAAGATGCTCAAGCTAATGCAGTTGAGCATCTTTTTTATTGGTCTAATGAAGATCAATCATCCAAGAAATCCATTTGCTTAGCCAACTGATAGAGATTATTTGAACGCGCACCACTGCGGCAGAAGACTAAAACTGGCTTGGGTAATTGGTTGAGGTGTTCCGCAAATGTGCGGACATCCTGTTCGGTGATTTGCCCACTGATGACGGGTTGAGCCACGTACACCAAACCTGCTGCTTCAGCGGCGACTTGTATCTCTGCAGAGGTGGGTTGAACCGGGCCGCCTTCAAGATCAGGGCGGTTGTTTATAATTGATTTAAAGCCTTTCTCAGCGGCCTCAGTCATTTGTTCAGGGTAAAGTTGACCTGCGAATTGAACAGAATCTGTCATGGTTTGCCTTTGCTGAAATGTATGAGTTTAAAAAATGATAATACGTATTTTTACAGAATTTTTGGCATTTGTATCTAAGTTTTATGCGTTAAAGCCATGCCTCAGCGTAATGAGGATGGCGCGCAATATTCATTAGATGTTCTATATGTGGAACGTTGTGTCGTCATATTTGATGTTTAATACGGATAATAAAACGATTACAGTACCCAGCATCACATGATTGAGATAGTCCTGATTGATGATTAAGACATCATAATTAAGAGGGACTATTTTTAAAGTGCTAAATAAACTCTTTAGTGAATATTGTTAATTCTATTATTAAGTTTAATGTAGGCTTCATGAAAAGAGATTAACAATCTAGAAATAGATTGCAGTCATAAACTATTAGATACTGTTTTGGTCAAAATTTTATGAATATTTTAATGCGTGTATTTAGCAATAAATTGGGGATGAATTGAATGGCTCAACAATATACTCGAACAGCAATAGGTTTACATTGGATTATTGCTCTATTGATATTTGCCGCGTTTGGTTTGGGCTGGGTAATGACGGATATTCCCGGCTTCACCATGATGAAGCTGAAATATTATTCTTGGCATAAATGGCTGGGTGTGACTGTTTTTGCTTTAGCGTTTGTCCGAGTATTTTGGCGTTTGACTCATCCAGCACCCGCAATGATCGCCACGATTCCACGCGGGCAACAATTGATTGCCAGCGGGGTGCATTGGTTATTGTATTTCTTAATCTTCGCCGTACCGTTATCAGGATATTTCTACAGTCTAGCAGCGGGTTTTCCAATTGTTTATCTCGGCATTATTCCGATCCCATCTTTGATTGACCGAAACTTAGAGATTGCAGATACGTTGAAAACGATTCATGTCGTTTTAGATTACACCATGGCAGGATTGGTTGGGTTACATGTATTGGGTGCTTTGAAACATCATATTATTGATCGTGATGCGACTTTGGCGCGGATGTTACCTTTTCTGAAAAGATAGGTGATGTGCGTATTTAGAGCGTTTATTTAACAGTGAATACAAGTGAGTATAACGTGATGTTGAATTTAAATGGTAGTAAAGGTGCGCTGACGGTATTGTCTTTGACAGCAGTATTTGCAGCGACAAGTGCCTTGGCAGCACCAATCGACAGCGCAAAAAGCACTGTTTCTGCGACAGGGAAACAGCTAGGCGTTCCTGTGACGGGTCAATTCAAGAAGATCGTCGGCGATGTGACCTTCAATCCTACACAGCTTGCACAATCCTCAGCGAAGGTTGATATCGATGTGGGCAGCTATGATATGGGTATGGCGGATTACAACAAGAACGTTACGGGCTCTGAATGGTTCGATTCAGCCAAGTTCCCTAAAGCCAGCTTTGTTTCTACAGGCATTAAAGCAGCGGGCGCGGGCTTTACGGTCACTGGTAAATTTACGCTTAAAGGCCGTGTGCAAAATGTCACGTTCCCAGTAAGCGTGAAAACAGAAGGTGCCAACCAAGTGTTTGATGGTGTGCTTCAGGTTAAACGAACTGCTTTTGGCGTTGGCTCAGGTGATTGGGCGGATACCTCTGTAGTTGCGGATGATGTTGCGATTAAATTTCATATCGTTGCCCCCGCTAAGAAGTAATGCGATACCGCTACCCACGATCGGGTAGCGCCGTATTTTTAGAAGTTTAATGTGCTTTATTGTGTTGTTCCTAAACTTAATTTTTGAGGCGTTATTATGAAAGCTCTTCTTGTTGCTGCGATGACCACAATGCTGGCCAGTACTGCATTTGCTAAGCCAGTTACTTATAACCTTGATCCAACCCATACTTACCCAAGTTTTGAAGCTGATCATATGGGCGGTGCTTCTAAATGGCGCGGTAAGATTGATAAATCAAGCGGTACAGTGATACTGGATAGAGAAGCGAAAAAGGGTAGCGTCGACGTAACGATGCAAATGGATAGCGTTAATTTTGGTTTCAAACCCATGGATGACCATGCTAAAAAACCAGAATTGTTTGATACGGCTAAATTCCCAACTGCAAACTACAAAGGGACGTTGGTATTTGATGGTGATAAGCCTGTTGCTGTAGATGGGAACTTGACTTTCCACGGTGTGACGAAGCCTGTGAAGTTGGATATCAAATCATGGAAATGTTACATGAATCCTATGCTGAAAAAAGAAACCTGTGGTGCAGATGCTTATGGATCATTTAACCGCGGTGACTTTGGCGTCGATTATGGTAAAGCCTACGGTTTTGATCTGGGTGTTGGTCTTGCGATCCAAGTTGAAGGTGTACGCGCTGACTAATCATTTTAAGGATTAGCAAATAAAAAAGACCGATAATTCGGTCTTTTTTATTTGGTGTATATCGATGATTAGATATACAGCACTTGAGTAATTTCATACTCGGCGACACCTTTTGGTGTTTCGATTTTGACTTCATCGCCAGCGCGTTTACCAATCAGGCCACGCGCGATCGGGGAGTTGAGTGATATTTTGTTGAGTTTAAAATCAGCCTCGTCATCACCAACGATTTTGTATTGCTTACGCTCTTCGGTGTCCAAATTTTCGATTTCAACGGTCACACCAAAAACCACACGACCATTTTGCTCAAGCTTAGAGAGTTCAATGACTTCAGCAGCCGAGAGTTTGGCTTCAATTTCCTGAATACGTCCTTCACAAAAACCTTGCTGTTCTTTCGCTGCATGGTATTCCGCATTTTCTTTTAAGTCGCCATGGGCACGAGCCTCAGCAATCGCAGCAATAATCCGTGGACGCTCGACACTTTTACGCTCTTGTAACTCAACAGTGAGTGCAAGATGACCTTCTGGGGTCATCGGATAACGTTGAACCATAATCAGAATTTCCATTTTTAACAAAAAGTGACTTTCAAGCAGTGAATGTCAGGAAAGCACTTTCAAAAATAAAAAGGAATGGCGAAAGCTTTCACTCTCGCCATTCACGATATCACTAATCAAAGGGCTGTTTAGCCTTGATGTAAATCTTGCAAACGGTACACATCCATTGGCAGAGGGATGTTCATGGCCTGACAGACCGCATCAGCGCCGCTGATTGTCGTGGTGTAGTACACCTTGCCTTGCAAGGCACTACGACGAATCGAGAACGAATCTTGCTGTGCTTGTTTACCTTCAGTGGTATTAATGATGAGGTGGATTTCGCCATTTTTCAAGCGGTCTACAATATGTGGACGACCTTCAGTGACTTTATTAATCCGCTCACATTCAATCCCTTGCTCAAGCAGAAGCTTATAACTACCACCTGTTGCAACCAAAGTAAAGCCCAGTGCAATCAGTTTAGCAGCGATTTCTGGCAATGCCGCTTTATCACTATCGCGAACGGATAAGAACGCGCGTTTGATTTCACCAGCGACTGGTTTTCCAGGCAGGCGTTCGTTACTGCCGAGTACGGCTTTGTAGAAGGCTTCACCGAAAGTTTTGCCTACACCCATGACTTCGCCAGTAGATTTCATCTCAGGTCCGAGAATCGGATCAACACCTGGGAATTTGTTAAATGGGAAGACGGCTTCTTTCACCGAGTAGAAGTCTGGGATCACTTCAGTGGTGAATCCTTGGCTCTCTAGTGTTTGTCCCGCCATACAGCGTGACGCTACTTTGGCAAGACTGGTGCCAATTGCTTTAGAGACAAAGGGTACGGTACGAGATGCGCGCGGATTCACTTCAAGCACGTAAACGTCAGAACCTTTAACAGCAAACTGAACGTTCATCAAACCAATAACGCCTAGCTCGCGTGCCATCGCTACGGTTTGTGCGCGCATGACATCTTGAATCTCAGCGGAGAGTGAGTAGGGAGGCAATGAACATGCAGAGTCACCAGAGTGTACACCCGCTTGTTCAATATGCTGCATAATCCCGCCAATGACCACATTGGTGCCATCAGAGACGCAGTCCACATCGACTTCAATCGCATCATCAAGGAAGCGGTCGAGCAGTACTGGAGCATCGTTAGAGGCCTGAACGGCATCACGTAGATAGCGCTTGAGTTCTTCTTCGTTGTAGACGATTTCCATCGCACGACCACCCAAGACATAGGATGGGCGAACAACGAGCGGATAACCAACTTGCGCAGCAGCCAGTAAGCCTTCTTCCGCGCTCTTGACGATACGGTTAGGTGGTTGAAGTAAGTTGAGGCGAATGACCATTTGCTGGAAGCGTTCACGGTCTTCTGCACGGTCAATTGCATCCGGCGAGGTCCCAATGATTGGCACACCCGCTTCTTCAAGCGCACGCGCTAGTTTCAATGGGGTTTGACCACCATACTGTACAATTACGCCTTTTGGTTTTTCGATACGTGCAATCTCGAGGACGTCTTCGAGTGTAACTGGCTCGAAATAGAGGCGATCTGAGGTGTCGTAATCGGTCGATACGGTTTCAGGATTACAGTTGACCATAATGGTTTCATAACCATCTTCACGCATTGCAAGCGCTGCGTGTACACAACAATAGTCAAATTCGATCCCTTGACCTATGCGGTTTGGTCCACCGCCCAGTACCATGATCTTGTCACGGCTAGATGGGTTGGCTTCACACTCTTCTTCATAAGTTGAGTACATGTATGCTGTGCTGGTTTCAAACTCAGCCGCACAGGTATCAACGCGTTTGTAAACGGGATAAACACCCAGTGACCAACGCTGCTTACGTAATTGCTTTTGCGAAATACCGAGTAGGGTAGCTAAGCGTAGATCCGACAAGCCTTTGCGTTTATAACGACGCATGTTCTCATACGTCAGACCCGCAACACCGAGTTGCTCAACTTCCGCTTCAGTTTTGATAATGTCTTCGATTTGGATCAAGAACCATTTATCAATCGCAGTATATTCATGAACTTGTTCAAGGCTTAGGCCATGACGGAAGGCGTCAGCGATATACCAGATGCGCTCTGCGCCCGGCACTTTCAATTCAAGACGAAGTTTGTCTAATGCATCTTCAGTACCCAGTGGGATTTTCGGCGTAAAGCCATCTACACCGACTTCAAGTCCACGCAGTGCTTTTTGAACGGATTCTTGGAAGGTCCGGCCGATCGCCATCACTTCACCGACCGATTTCATTTGAGTCGTCAAAACTGCGTCGGCTTGTGGGAACTTTTCAAAGTTGAAGCGAGGAATCTTGGTCACGACATAGTCGATTGATGGCTCAAAGCTTGCTGGAGTGTTGCCGCCGGTGATGTCGTTTTTAAGTTCATCAAGCGTGTAACCTACTGCCAGCTTAGCAGCGATCTTGGCAATCGGAAAACCCGTTGCTTTTGATGCCAGTGCAGATGAGCGAGATACACGTGGATTCATTTCAATGACGACCATACGGCCATCGATAGGGCTGATCCCGAACTGGACGTTGGAGCCACCTGTTTCAACACCAATTTCACGCAATACTGCGATCGATGCATTACGCATCAATTGATATTCTTTGTCCGTCAGTGTTTGAGCTGGGGCGACTGTGATGGAGTCACCAGTGTGAACACCCATTGGGTCAAAGTTTTCAATCGCACAGACGATGATACAGTTGTCGTTTTTATCACGCACAACTTCCATCTCATATTCTTTCCAGCCAATCAGCGATTCATCGATCAATAATTGCTTGGTTGGGGAGAGATCAAAGCCGCGTTCGCAGATTTCGATGAACTCTTCACGGTTGTAAGCGATACCACCACCTGATCCACCCATGGTGAATGATGGTCGAATGATACAAGGAAAGCCCATGTCTGCTTGAATTTTGAATGCTTCATCCATGTCACCAGCAACGGCTGCACGTGGACATTCAAGCCCAATACGACGCATCGCTTGGTCAAACAGCTTGCGATCTTCAGCCATTTCGATGGCGTCTTTGCTTGCGCCGATCAGTTCTACATTGAACTTCTCTAGGATGCCATTGGCATCAAGTGCCAATGCGCAGTTCAGTGCAGTTTGACCACCCATCGTTGGCAATACTGCATCTGGGCGTTCTTTTTCAATGATTTGTGCGACGGTTTGCCATGTGATCGGCTCAATATAGGTTGAGTCGGCCATCGATGGGTCAGTCATGATGGTTGCAGGGTTGGAGTTAACCAAGATCACGCGGTAGCCTTCTTCGCGCAGTGCTTTACAGGCTTGTGCACCGGAGTAGTCAAACTCGCAGGCTTGACCAATCACGATCGGTCCAGCACCAATAATCAGAATCGATTTTATGTCAGTACGTTTTGGCATGATTAAGCTCCCTGATTCTGTGTATGTTTCGCAGCATGAGCTTGCATCAGGTCAATAAAATGATCGAATAGCGGCGCGCAGTCATGCGGGCCAGGGCTGGCTTCGGGATGTCCTTGAAAGCTAAACGCAGGCTTATCATTTCGATGGATGCCTTGGTTTGAGCCGTCAAACAGCGAGCGATGGGTGACGCGCAGCGTAGAAGGCAGGGTTGCTTCATCAACAGCGAAACCATGGTTCTGGCTGGTGATCATCACGGTGTTATTCTCGACATCTTGTACAGGATGGTTTGCGCCATGATGCCCAAATTTCATTTTTAGTGTTTGTGCGCCAGAGGCGAGAGCTAATATCTGATGTCCTAAGCAAATACCAAACAGAGGTAATTCACTATCGACCAGAGTGCGCACGGCTTCAACAGCGTAAGTACATGCTGCTGGGTCGCCAGGGCCGTTAGAAAGGAAAATGCCATCTGGATTCAGGGCAAGCACATCCGCCGCAGGGGTCTGAGCAGGAACAACAGTCAAACGACAGCCACGATCCACGAGCATGCGTAGAATATTGGTTTTGACGCCGTAGTCGTAAGCGACGACATGGAATTGCTCATTGCTTAAAGGTGTAAAACCTTTATTGAGTTGCCATGAGCCGGAGGTCCATTCAAAGCCATCGGGGTCGCAGCATACTTTGGCTAGATCGACACCGTCTATACCAGCAAAGCCGCGTGCTGCAGCAAGTGCCGCTTCTGGAGTGGCATCAGGTCCAGTCAGGATTGCGCCACTTTGTGCACCCGTGGTGCGCAGAATGCGAGTCAGCTTGCGAGTATCGATATCTGCAATCGCAACAACATTATTATCTTTAAGATAGTCAGCGAGAGATTTTGTAGAGCGGAAGTTACTTGCCATGAGGGGTAAGTCGCGAATGACTAGACCTGCTGCCCATACTTTACTGATACGACCTGATTCACAGTCTTCATCGTTGGTGCCGGTATTTCCGATATGCGGATAAGTCAGCGTAACGATTTGCTGTGCATAGCTCGGATCTGTGAGGATTTCTTGATAGCCAGTCATGGCAGTATTAAAAACAACTTCACCAGTGGTGAGTCCCTCTGCGCCAATGGAATGACCGTGAAAAATGGTTCCATCTGCTAGGGCTAATATGGCGGGCGTGTGCAAGTCTAACCTCCGATTCTGTCTTTTGCTACAAGAGCATCCGCATCAACATGCAAGGACGGCGATGTTAAATTACGGTTGTAAAAAACGAGCAGTTACTGTGACCTGTTGATGCGTGATATCCGTCGCTGGATGAAAGCTATGGATTAGACGCGCCAAAAGGGAAGGCTTATTTTGATATGTTAGCCTTCTAGTCTGCTCGTTTGAGATTAGGTGGATATTCTACGGATTTTGGGGATTATTGTCCATGACTATCGTGGAATTCTTCGTGCAGGGAGAGGGATAACGTCCAGCCGCCTGAGTGATGGAAGTCGGCTTGGTCTATGGAGTGGGATAGTGCCAGATATTCAAGGGAATGCTGGGTTTTAATGACAGCTGTTAGCCCGATATTGAGTGTTTGTTTAGCCAGATTGAGCGTGGCTAAATCAATTTCAGCACTAATGGTTTGTCCGGACACTTCAAATTTGGTGAGCGCGAGCTCATGAACGCGTTGTGGCGGCATTGTATTGGGGGTTCGATAGTCGCTAAATTGGTAGAGGTTCCACGCAAGAGAAGGTGACAGATTTAACTCGAAGTATCTTGTATGGGCAGAAGGATTAATAAAAACTTCAAAACAAGTATTTTCCCATAAGTAGTCACACTGTTTAAATTGATCCGGTGCGGGCCAGAAGATTTCATGGACCGGGTCGTGAACTTCAAAACAGACAATCAACCGAGTATCGACCAATGAAGCATGCGCATGAACAGAATAGGTCTTCTGAGCGGCATGATGAGATAAAGGGTGTGGGCGCAGAGGTTGCCAATAGCTCATTTTATTGATTACTCTAGAAATATAAATCATTCGTCGTATTTAAGATGCCGATCATACTTTAGTAGCTGGAAAGACATGACTAATAAGGGCATGATAGCGTAACGAATGATGGAGATTGTCATGAAATTACTCAAATTGCTTGTTTTAACGACCACATGCATCTGGCTTTCAAGCTGTGCAGTGTATACCCCAGCGGGCTCGGTTGTGGTCGATCCACATTCAGGATATGGTCACGGCGACCGAGACCGTGATCGCGGAGATGGCGGCGGTCGTGATTTCTGCCCTCCAGGTCAAGCCAAAAAAGGCAATTGCTGATCTTGATTTAAACGTCATCCCATTTAAATAAAAAGCCCAATCGCTTGATTTGGGCTTTTTTTTACGTTTGGCGTTTTTTTAATGACGTGTGATACCGAACAGTTGTGATTTTCTGCTTATGTGTTTTTTAGATGAGCGACACTCTTAATAATTATTTTTAGATATATAAAGTTAAATTTATTAGTTAGTCAAAAATACATTATTGCGTACCATACATTAACAAAACTTTTCATGAAATAACAAACATGAAAAGTTGATGCTTTTCTTTTTGCCATGCTTTTCTCAAAAATTTTAAGTTTTGGACACGTTATTCATGTATAAATATTCCGCACTCTCTCTAGCAATAGTCAGCATTCTTTCGATTCAAGCGCATGCAGCAGATGACGCCGCTCAGAGCACGACGCCTAGTGTAGATGAAACAGCAGCAGTCGTAGTGACTGGTACGCGCGCAAAAAACAGAACCGCCCACCAATCACTCCAGCCCGTAGATGTGATCTCAGGCGATACCTTACGAGGCAGTGGCTCCTCTGAACTGGGTTCTGCACTTGCTCGCTTAATTCCTTCAATTAATTTCCCGCGTCCTGCTGTGGTGGATGGGGCTGAACTGGTTCGTCCAGCACAATTGCGCGGATTGTCTCCAGACCAAGTTCTGGTCCTCGTGAATGGCAAGCGTCTACATACCAGTGCATTTATCAATTTGGGTGGTGCAATTGGGCGTGGTTCTGCACCAGCAGATTTAAACTCTATTCCCATATCTGCAGTTAAACGAATTGAAGTACTACGCGATGGTCAGTCGGCACGTTATGGCTCTGATGCGATTGCAGGTGTGATTAATATCATTTTGAAAGATGGTCCAGAGGGTGGTGAGGTCAGTACCAAAGTCGGTCAATATAAAAAAGGGGATGGCACTCAGCGTGAACTCTCGGTTAATTCTGGTTTTGCACTGGGGAAAAGCGGTTGGCTTAACGTCACTGCTGAAGGGGGTAAGAATGGCTATACCAACCGTGCGGGAGCAGACTTTCAAAGTCCTCTTGCAACGACTAATGGCCAGCGTGACTTCCGCTTTGGAGATCCAGCAACTAATAACGGTAAGATTCTACTTAATGGTCAATATGATATCAGCGATGATGCTCAGCTCTATGCAATCGGAACGTTTAGTCAGACACAAGGTGAAAACGCTGAGTTCTATCGCCAAAGTAACTCCAGTAATAATATTAAAGCCTTGTTCCCGAATGGATATTTGCCTTTAACGCATAATGTTGTTCAAGACACGACATTGGTTGCAGGCGTGCGGGGAGAGTTCTTGGATGACTGGCATTACGATGCTTCCGCCAATTATGGCAAGAATAACTATGAAGTGAATATCGATACGATTAATCCAAGTTTGTATCGTGATACCGGATCTACACCGTTTAATTTCTATAATGGTACTTTGGCGAATTCACAAACATTGTTGAATATCGACATCAGTAAAAGTATTGCATTAAGTTGGTTACCACACCCATTGTCTGTCGCTTTTGGTGCAGAGTATAAATATCAGCAATATAAAGTCGAAGCGGGTCAGCCTGAATCATATTACAAGGGGGGAGCTTCGGGTCTAGCGGGCTTTAGTGCAGGTGATGCTGGAGATCACAATCGCCATAGCTATTCAGAGTATCTGGACTTAGAAACAAAGCTTACGGATAAGCTAACAACGTCTTTGGCAGTGCGCAATGAGAATTACAGTGATTTCGGTTCGACGACAACCGCTTCTTTGGCCGGACGTTATGATTTCACACCACGTATTGCGATCCGCGGAAATATTTCGAATGGCTTCCGTGCACCTTCACTGGCTCAAGAGTACTTTTCACAAACATCCCTGCAATTAGTCAATGGCGTTTTACAAAATGCAGGAACGTTCCCCGCAAATTCGAGTGTAGCCAAGTTGTTTGGTGCAGAAGATCTCAAGCCTGAAAAATCCAACAACTATAGTTTAGGCTTCACATTTAACCCGATTGATCGGCTCTATATCACTATTGATGGATATTTGATTGATATCACGGACCGAATCAGCCTGTCATCAGCAATCAATGCCAGTACGCCCAAGGTACTTGCATATCTTGCCGCGAATGGCATCAACAATGTGAATTATAGTAGCGTGCGTTATTTTAATAATGCCAGTGATACCCGCACCAAAGGTGTCGATTTGGTCGCCAGCTATCGCTTCCTCTTCGATAACGGCATCAAATGGAATAGCACGGTTGGGCTCAATTTTAATCAAACCAAAGTCACCAAAATCAAAGCTAACCCCACCATCCTTAATCAATTGGGCGTAAATTTACTGCGTTTAGACCGTCGTGAAACACTAGGTTTACTTGGTGAGAGCACACCTGAAACGAAATTGACTTTAGGAAATGATTTCAGTCTCGAGAATTGGACATTGCATACCAATCTGGTTCGATATGGCAGCTTTGTGTCATATAGTAATGTAGGTCCGCAGGAAGACCAAAAGTTTGGTGCGCAGTGGGCACTGGACATGGCACTTGATTATCGTTTACAGAACTGGACGTTTACATTGGGTAGTGACAATGTTGCGAACTCTTATCCTGCACGTTCACAGTTCGGAACAGTGGGAGGCAGTATCCCTTATAGCGAGTTCTCGCCAAATGGATTTAATGGCGCGTTCTATTACGGCAAGGTGAACTATCGCTGGTAAGAGTATTCCTTCGCTGCTTAAAACAAAACGCCAGCAATTGCTGGCGTTTTGTTTGTTGAATCTGAACTCAGGTAGTTGCTAATAATCTATTCAATGACATTTATAGCAAGTACAAGCGGTTTGAATCCTTTGGTATCAAGCCAAGCCACGCACTCTTGTACAGGAACGAGTACAAGTTGATAACTTCCAGGAATCTCAGGTGGAATGATCAGCATTTGAACTTCAATACTTCCACCAGTAAAGAGGCACATGCAGGGAAGTGGTGTACGTTCACCTTCGAAAATAACAACTTCATTATTCGCATTCATCCATCGATAGGACAGGTGAATAGGGTTTTTCAGAGAGCCCATCCAGTTGGTCGATGATTGGTTAAAAAGGGTAACATCCAATGTGAAGGGAGTCGCACTTTTTACTTCATTAAGCGATATGTTGCATGTAACTATACCTTGAGCATTTTCAACTTTTTGAGCAACTGCTTCATTAAAGTATTCATAAGTAATATTGAGTAAAGGACGAAAAGGTTTGATCTTTGATGAATTTGCAGCTTTCTTGCCTGTAATTTTTTTTGGTGACCCACATGGGATTACTGTTTGGGGGATATTAATAGCCAAAGAATGCCAAGCCAATTCATGATGTGCTTTCACATGCTCATTTAAAAATATTAGGCTGATCTGATAGTCCCCAACTGGTAAATGATTTTTGATACTAAATTGCATCTCATAAAAACCAGCTTTTAGATGATAGAGAGATTGTTCTTCAACGGTAGAGCTTAGATTGAGAACGAGCGCTTTGTCTTGGTCATAAACACTGATTTGGGTATTTAGTTTTGTGACAGGTCCACTCAAGGTCAAATAAGCAATCAGTTTAATCTCAGAAAGATGCTCTTGATTGTTCAGGACATTGACGACTTGACCTATGCTGATAATGCTTAACTCAGGACGCCAATAGGGCATCCACGACATGGGTGTCGGTTTAGCAGGAGATTGTTTCTGTGATGCGCGGACATTTTCTTTATGCACTTTGAGTGTCTGATATAACTGCAAATCTAACTGATTGAGTTCAATCAAACGCTGCCTTAGCTTGTCAGAAATATGATTAACTCGTGGACGAGTGACTGTGACATTCACCGATTTAATGGGCGGAGGGTCCGCAATATATAGGAACTCGACTACATCTTTTGAGAAGTCATCTAAGTATTCATATACGCCTACGACATCGTAGTGGGAGATTGCGAAGAATGCATCCTCCAGTTTTTGATCATCATTGGATGTTGGACAGGTGCTGATGATGGATGCAAAATGATTGACATACAGGTTTTCGAGATAGTCTCTAATTTCATCATCCATATCTTCCCCATCACTCTGGATGAAGCGATCAACTTTTTCCCAAACTCCTGGCAATACGCTGTTATCAAAATTTTTATTGACGAAGAATAGCCAGGAAATCGCCCGATCGATAGGTTCTCTTAAGCAGGTCAAATAGCCATAGCGCGGATCTAAGCCATCACCTCGAAAAGAAACATGACCAGAAATAATATTGAAGTTTCCACCATGTGTTTGAATCAAGTCACGATGATCACCAATTAGGCTTTCGGTTACCGTTGCAGGTCCAAAAACATTGGATAGCCAAGTATTGATGGCTTGTCCTGCTGTTTTAGGAAGATGATCAAAGATAATCCGTCTGTTAAATATAGCCTGAGTCTTTGGCATGAATTTAGTGTTCAAATGTGTGCTTCCATATGGTTTTTAATCGAATGTCAGCCAAATAATCTCGGCTTGTCATTCGTCAGAAACAAAAAATGCCCCTTGGATAGGAGCGGCTGAATTAGATATTACGATGCGCCAAAAAATCTATAATTTCTTGAGCAGACTGCAAAGGCGTTTTACTATCAGTCGATAGGTTGATATGCGGAGCCAAAGGGGGCTCGTATGGGCTATCTATGCCTGTGAATTCAGGGATGAGACCTTGCCGGGCTTTTTTATAAAGATCTTTGGGGTCTCGTTGTTCGCATGTCTCTAAGTCCGTATTCACATAGACTTCTATGAACGAACCAGTAGGGCAGACATGCATTGCTTGTTCGCGATCATCGCGGAACGGTGAAATCAAAGCAACGATAACGGTCAGTCCTGCACTCATCATCAAGTTTGCAGCTTCAGCGGCTCTGCGTACGCTTTCCGCACGATCTTCGCGTGAAAAGCCTAAGTTTTTATTGAGCCCACCCCGAAGAACATCGCCGTCCAAAATCACAACACGTTGACCGAATTGGATCAATTCATTGTGGAGTATTTCAGCAATACTTGATTTTCCAGCACCTGAAAGACCTGTAAGCCAGATGCAGTAGGGTGATCTTATTTCAAGCGCCTCAATAGTATAAGGACGCTCGTAGGCATTTTCTGTTAATAGGTTACTGGTTGACATGTGCATTTTAGTTCCCCTGATAAGTATTCAACTGAAAGTGCAGTTGTAAAAAACCCCATTTTTTTAACAGCCTACCTTGGCCATGGGTTATGCACTAAATAGTAAAAGGATGGAGGCAATGTTTGTGGTAGATAAATGATTCAGCTTTGAACCAAGGCTCTCCATATAGCCTGAGCATAGATGTTAAAGTGAATTACTTATAATAAAATCCTATTTACGACCTGATTATTATCGTTAATGAAGAGAGATATCAAGTGAAAAGATCTTAAAATATGGAGAAAAGATTGAGTTTTTGTAAGTGAATGTAAGTCTGAGAATCGTTGGGCAAAATTTTTACATCTATATGTAAAATATAGTTATTTTGTAATAATTCGCATATAATGATGCGCAAAACAGAAAGAAAAGTAACCCTGCAGGGTACAAGGTTACTGATATTTTAAATTAACAATACTTAGCACAAACTTAGTGAAACTGCTCTTCTTCGGTCGAACCTGTTAGCGCTGTCACGCTTGATGCCCCGCCTTGGATGACCGTTGTGACATCATCAAAGTAACCAGTACCGACTTCTTGCTGGTGCGCAACGAAGGTATAACCTTTTTCGGCATCGGCAAATTCTTTCTCTTGCAGTTTGACGTAGCCTGTCATATCGGTACGGGCGTAGTCATATGCCAAGTTGAACATGCCATTCCACATGCTGTGTATACCGGCCAAGGTAATAAACTGGAATTTATACCCCATGGCAGACAGTTCACGCTGGAATTTGGCTATCGTCGCATCATCCAGATTCTTCTTCCAGTTGAAAGAAGGCGAGCAGTTGTAAGACAGCAATTGATCAGGGTATTGGGCTTTCACTGCTTCAGCGAATTTACGCGCTTCATCCAGATCAGGTTTCGCTGTTTCACACCACAGTAAATCCGCATAAGGTGCATAAGCCAAACCACGACTAATCGCTTGATCAATGCCCGCACGAACACGATAGAAACCTTCAGCAGTGCGATCACCAATGATGAACGGTTTGTCGTTGGCATCAAAGTCTGAGGTCAGCAAGTCTGCCGCGTTTGCATCTGTCCGCGCCAGAACGATTGTTGGAACTCCTTCAACGTCAGCAGCCAAACGTGCAGCATTGAGTTTTTGAACCGCTTCTTGAGTTGGGACCAAAACTTTACCACCCATATGACCGCATTTTTTGACTGATGCCAGTTGGTCTTCAAAGTGAACCCCCGATGCGCCTGCGCGGATCATATTTTTCATCAACTCATATGCATTCAACACGCCGCCAAAGCCAGCTTCGGCATCGGCAACGATCGGGGCGAAGTAGTCGATATAACCTGCATCACCTGGGTTCTTGCCTGATTTCCATTGAATCTGATCCGCACGTTCAAACGCATTATTGATACGACGAACAACGGTTGGAACCGAATCAACAGCATACAAGGATTGGTCGGGATACATGGTTTCCGATGTATTGGCATCCGCAGCTACTTGCCAGCCTGACAAGTAGATTGCTTGAACACCTGCTTTAACTTGTTGAACTGCTTGGCCACCCGTCAATGCACCCATCGCGTTGACGAAATCTTTATCTGGACGGAAGGCAGGTTTTGCACCGTTAACCACCATATCCCAGAGTTTTTCTGCACCACGTTTAGCGATGGTGTTTTCGCGTTTGAGCGAACCGCGCAGACGTACGACATCAACGGCTGTGTAATCTCTTTTTTTTCCTTTCCAGCGTGGGTTTTCTGCCCAGTCTTTTTCGATGGCAGCAATTTCTGCCTGACGATCATAGTTACCTGTACTCATGGTGAAACTCCAGATTAATCAAAAATCATTAGTGACCACATTGAAGAAATAAAACTAAACCGCTTTACTTAAAGTTTTCCTGTGTTAAATCGCTCTGATAGGAGCTGAACTTCACTTAAAACAAGTCAATATCCGGATAAGGAAACGACAGGTTTAAGAATAAGTGAACGTGCAAAGATTCATTTTGGAAAACCTTATACAGATCTTGTGAAATGATTCTAGGACGAGTGTGATAATTTAGCCAGTTTATCGAAATAATCTTTGGTATTTATTTCATGAATTATATTGTTTAATGGTTTGTTATTATTTGTTTTTATTTTAGGTGCATAAATGGATTACGAAAAATTACTATATTTAATGTCTTGAATTAGACATGACGATCACTCTAAATGAATAAAAAAAGCCCCACTCAATAGAGTAGGGCCTTTATCATCATATGATCTTCACAACACTATGCTTATTAAGCAGAGAATTGGTTCATGGTGTTTTTAGCGTCATCACCAGCTTTCAGCGCTTGTTCACCAGCGAAGATTTCTTTGTGATCATCACCGATGTCTGAACCCGCCATTGCTTGGTGTTTAACACAAGCAACACCTTCACGGATTTCTTTACGTTGTACGCCAGCAACATATGCCAACATGCCTTGATCACCGAAGTAACCTTTAGACAGTTCATGCATGTGCAGAGCAGTCGTGTGGTAAGTCGGCAGAGTGATCAGGTGATGGAAAATACCTGCTTCACGTGATGCATCAGCTTGGAAAGTGCGGATACGTTCGTCTGCTTCTTTAGCCAATTCGCTGTTGTCATAGTCAACGCTCATCAATTTTGCACGGTCGTAAGCAGATACGTCTTTGCCTGCTGCTACAAATGCATCATATGCTTGTTGACGGAAGTTCAGAGTCCAGTTGAATGATGGGCTGTTGTTGTAAACCAGCTTAGCATTTGGAATCGTTTGTTTAACACGGTTAACCATGTCAGCGATTTCAGCAACGTTTGGAGTTGCAGTTTCGATCCAGAGCAAGTCAGCACCGTTTTGCAAGCTGGTGATACAGTCAAGAACAACACGGTCAATCTGTGTGCCCGGACGGAAAGAGAACAAGCCACTTGCCAAACGTTTTGGACGATGCAATTTGCCGTCACGTTTGATCAACAGTTCGTCGTCTTGTGCTTCAGAGATGTCGATTTCAACTGTGTCGAGGTAGCTGATGTACTGAGAAGCCAAATCACCTTTAACTTTCGAAACTGGGATTTTTTGAGTCAAGTCAGCGCCTTCAGAGTCAGTACGCGCAACGATAACACCGTCTTCAACGCCCATTTCTAAGAATGCATAACGCAATGCATGGATCTTAGCGATGAAGTCTTC